>JALQVK010000007.1 GCA_023260375.1 Rhodoluna sp.
GCCAACAGTGATCAGGTTCTTGCCGCGAAGCACCTCTCGGTTCATTTCCTGAAGCCATTCGTGAACCATAGGTCCGTTCTGACACATGGCCCAGGTGCCTTGGTCGCGCTTGGACCAGTCCTTGGAAATCAGATTGATAACGTCCATGCGGAAACCGTCCACTCCGCGTTCCAGCCACCAGTTCATCATCTTGAAAACTGCTGCGCGAACGTCTGGGTTTTCCCAGTTGAGGTCCGGTTGCTTCTTTGAGAACTGGTGGAAGAAATACTGTTGACGCGCTTCCACCCACTCCCAAGCGCCGCCGCCAAAGTATGCGTAAAGGTCGTCCTTGGTGTCACTCCAGATGTACCAGTCGTGTTTTGGGTTGTCTTTACTGGAAGCCGATTCCACAAACCAAGCGTGCTCGTCGCTGGAGTGATTGACCACTAGGTCCATCACAATCTTCATGCCGCGCTTGTGGACTTCGGCAAACAGCTCTTCGGTCTGCTCAAGCGTTCCGAACATTGGGTCAATGTCTTGATAGTCGGAAATGTCGTAACCGTTGTCGTCCTGCGGAGATTTGTAGATTGGCGAAAGCCAAATCACGTCTACGCCCAAAGTCTTTAGGTAGTCCAATTTTGAAATAATGCCTGGGACATCGCCATAACCGTCGCCATTTGAGTCGGCAAAAGAGCGAGGGTAAATCTGGTAAACGACGGCCGATTTGAACCAGTCGGCTGGAAGATCGCGAGTAGTCATACTCACAATGTTATGCGTTTGTAAGTCCTGCTGGATTCGAGTGCGGCATCAACAACAACCTGTGCAAGGTAGCCATCACGGAAGTCTGGCCCGGCCTGTCGACCAAGTGCCACGTTCTCCACAAATTCGCGTACACCAACGGTTTCGCTGGCCAGCTGCGACCACATGTCGGTTCCTAGGTCGAACTCTTCCGTGAAGCCGTCCTTGTGGGAAACCCAGACCTTCATGCCTTGATTTGGTCCTGCCATGTACATGGTGGCCTCGATGCTGCCCTCTGAGCCATAAACCAGGACGCGCTGTTCCATCTCTCGATCGCCCTGTTCAAAAACCATCGAAGTGGTGATTACACCCTTCGCTCCATTTTTGAGCTCGAGCAGAATCATGCTGCTGTCGTTTGTGGGCTGGACCGGTGACCCATCCGGGTGGAATCTCCGCTCCGAATGTTCAGCTTCCGCATAAACCGAAGCAACTTCCCCAAAAAACCATCTGGTCAGGTCGATATCGTGAGTACCTAAGTCGCCAATCGAACCGGTTCCCTGTTCACCATCGAGACGCCAGGTGTATTCCAAACCGCGAGCCCAACCCATGATGAAGCGAATGTCGAAGTGGTAAACCTGCCCAACCGTTCCAGCATCAATTAGGTCTTTCACCTTTCGATGCATTGGCAGGTTTCGCCAAGTGAACATCACATTGTTAATCAGCCCTGAATTTTGTGCCAAATCCAACATTTCGCCGGCGTCTTCGGAATTCATGGCCAAGGGCTTTTCGCACATCACATGAATGCCAGCCTTCAGAGCGGCCATGGTGACTTCGTGGTGGTTTTGGTCTGGAGTGGCAACGATGATGGCGTCAATCTCGCCGGAGGCAATCAGCTCTTGCCAACTCGTAAATAACTGCTTGATCGCGTATTGCCTGCCGAGTTCTTCGAGTCGAGTTTGGTTTCTGGCAGCCAATGCCACAATTTCACCGTGGTGGAAACCCTGAAGATTTTTTAGGTACATGAACTCGGCCCAACCCGAAGTTCCAACCAAACCGACTCTTACACTCATCTCTCTATTTAATCGTTTTCGGGACTAAACCGTTCGGTTCGGGCGTTAATTGAGTTATGACGGTTATCGACGCACTTGGAAAAGGTCTGCCAGTCCTGAAAGCCAAGGACGGCAAGCCGGCGCTTTGTTTGGTCACAGGTGCCACTGGTTACATCGGCGGCCGACTGGTTACCGCCCTGCTAGAGCACGGTTACCGAGTTCGAGTCTTGGTGCGAAATGCTTCACGCATTAGCCTGCACCCTTGGATTTCTCAGGTCGAGGTGGTTGACGGCGACGCCGAAGATCAGTCGGTTCTGGATAAGGCTTTAGCCGGAGTGGACGTTGCTTACTATTTGATTCACTCGCTCATGGTCAAAGATTCCTTCGAGGACTCGGAAGTTTCCCTGGCTCGCGGTTTCGCGAACGCGGCCAAGAAAGCCAATGTTCAACGAATGGTCTATCTCGGCGGAATTATCAACGACCCAGATGACCTGTCGCCGCACATGAGTGCCAGAATGCGAACCGGTGAAATCCTGCGTGATTCAGGTGTTCCAACCGTCGAGTTCCGTGCCGGAGTTGTGATTGGTTCCGGTTCAGCTTCTTTTGAAATGCTCCGCTACCTCACCGAGCGCCTGCCGATTATGACCACCCCGAAGTGGGTGAAGAATCGTATTCAGCCAATCGCGGTTCGCGACCTACTGCGCTACCTGATCGGTGGAGCGAGTCTTCCAGCGAACGTTGAAGGTCACTTCGACATCTCTGGTCCAGACATTTTCAGCTACGCCGAAATGATGCAGCAATATGCTTCGGCCGCCGGCCTTCGTCGGAGAATCATCATTCCAGTTCCGGTGCTTTCGCCTGGGCTTTCCAGCGGCTGGGTCGGTTTGGTTACGCCGGTACCGTTCACTCTGGCCAAACGTTTGGTGGCCAGCCTAAAACACGAGGTGGTGGCAACACCATCGAACATCAACGAACTGATTCCGCCTGCCGTTGGCGGTCTTACTCCGTTCAAACGAGCAGTTGAGTTGGCGCTTGCGAAAATCAAAAATGCCAATGTTGAAACCCGTTGGTCCGATGCTTCAATCCCCGACAGCCCGAGCGCCCCACTGCCTACCGACCCCGACTGGGCTGGTGGTTCGCTTTATACCGATGTTCGAACTGTTGAAAGTGTCGATGAACTAAAAACGGTCTGGGCGCGAGTCGAATCAATCGGCGGCCAGAACGGCTATTCAACCGCAAGTTGGGCCTGGGAACTCCGCGGCTTTGCCGACAAGATCTTCGGCGGTGTCGGTCTTCGCCGCGGACGTCGCGACCCGAATCATTTGGTCATCGGCGACGCCGTAGATTTCTGGAGAGTTGAAGAACTAATTCCTCAAAAAGTCTTGCGCCTGCGCGCCGAAATGAAGATGCCAGGATTAGCCTGGCTCGAGTTCCGCCTGGAGAAAACGAATACGGGAACCAAAGTAACTCAAACCGCCACATACGTACCTAAGGGTCTATTGGGACACCTTTACTGGTGGTCAGTTTTCCCAATGCACGGAATCGTCTTCCCTTCGATGATCCGAAGCATGGCCGGGCTGAACAAACGAGCTAAATAACGCGAGCCAAGAATTCTTTGGTGCGGGCATTTTTTGGATTGGCAAAGAAGTCGGCCGCTTCACCCTCTTCTGCGATAACACCCTGATCCAGGAAGATCACCCAGTCGGCTACCTCGCGCGCAAAGCTAAGTTCGTGCGTGGCCATGACGATTGTGGTTCCAGAATTCTTGAGGTCGCGAATTAGTTCCAGAACTTCACCAGAAAGCTCTGGGTCTAGCGCGCTAGTTACTTCATCCAGCAAAAGCAGCTTCGGATTCAACGCAACCGCTCGAACAATTGCAGTTCGCTGTTGCTGACCGCCAGAAAGTTTGTCTGGATACTGGTTTGCTTTATCGGCAAGCCCAATTCGGTCGAGCCAGCCAAGCGCAATCTCGGTAGCCTCTTTGTCGCTCTTCTTCTGAACCACCTTTAGGGCAAGCTTCACGTTGTCCAGAATGCTCAGGTGAGCAAACAGGTTGTATGACTGGAAAACTAGACCGATGTTGGCACGCACCTCGTCGTCGTTAATTCCAGGACGACTAATCTCGTCGCCGTCGAGCCAAATTTGCCCGTCGCTTAGTTCTTCAACAAGATTCAGGCATCGAAGCATGGTCGACTTACCGGAACCGCTCGAACCAATCAGTGCAACAATCTGGCCTGGGTAAACCTCAAGATCAACGCCTTTGAGAACTTGGCGTTCGTCGAAGTTTTTGCGAATGTTTTTGGCGAGCAGGCGCGGCTTCGACCAGTCAATCTCGGTCATAGCACAGTTCCCATCTGCTCACGCTTGGCCATGCGCGCGGCCAGCCAGTCGGTGAGCCTTACGGTTGGGATTGCCAAAATCACAAAGAAAAGTCCGGCCACAATGTATGGGGTGAAGTTCGCGAAGTGCGCGACCTCGATTTGAGCACCGCGAACGGCATCGACCGCACCGAGTACAGAAATCAGACCCACATCTTTTTGAAGAGCCACGAAGTCGTTCATGAGTGGCGGCACAACTTTACGAACCGCTTGCGGCAATACCACCAAGCGCACCGACTGCGAGTAGCTCAGACCCAACGAACGAGCGGCCAAGCGCTGTGAAGGATGAATTGACTCGATTCCGGCACGGAAGACTTCGGCCACATAAGCCGAATAGGTCAAGGTGAGTGCAATTGTGCCGAGGATTTCCGGCGCAATGCGTCCGAAGGCTTCGATGCGGAGACCTGGGATTCCGAAGCCAACTAGGTACAGGGTAATGATCAGCGGGGTGCCGCGGAAAAGGTCAATGTAGCCCTTTGCGAGCAGGCGAATCGGGGTCAGGGCTGGGTTGCGAAGCGTGGTGGCAAGCGCCAAAAGCAGTGCCACGATAAGTACGCTAATCGATGCGAAAACCAGCACGCGCAAGTTGAGCCATAGGCCATCGAGAACGCGCGGGAACGCCTTTACTGCGGTGTCCCAGTCGAAGAATGAGGTTTGAACTCGAGACCAACCAGGTGTGTTTACCAGCAGCAACCAAGCCACAACGGCGAACACCAAAGTGCTCACAATTGCGGTCAGAGTAGAGCGCCGCTTACGCGAAACTCGCCAGGTTTCCCTGGCGAGCTGCGCTTCAGATGTTGTGCT
Organism: Rhodoluna sp.; assembly: GCA_023260375.1. Taxonomy (GTDB): domain Bacteria; phylum Actinomycetota; class Actinomycetes; order Actinomycetales; family Microbacteriaceae; genus Rhodoluna. Next base: position 4,949 of record JALQVK010000007.1, read on the forward strand.
CTGACTCATGAAGTCAGACTACTTGAGAACTGGTGCCCCAGCGTAACCCGCTAGCCACTTGTCCTGCAGCTTCTTTAGGGTTCCGTTTGCCTTCAGTGCATCAACAGCAGCCGAGACCTTGGCGGTTAGCTTGCTGCCCTTGTCGAGCACTAGACCGAACTGGTCGCCAGCGGTTGCGCCAGCCAACTGACCAATGATCTGTCCGCCATCTAGTTCAACTGCGGTTAGGTATAGAGCGGTTGGAAGGTCAACCACAATCGCGTCAACCTGACCGGCTGCAAGAGCCGCCTTGGCATCGTCGTTGCTGTTGAAGGCCTGCGCTCCAGCGGTTGGCTGAATTACCTTTTCAATTGCGTCAAAGCTGGTGGTTCCGGTGGCAGCGCCAATGGTTAGACCCTTTAGGTCGGCGATGGTCTTAGCCGAAGCAGCCTTTGAACCCTTGACGGTGATTACGGTCTGAGCGGTCTCGTAGTACGGGCTAGAGAAGTCAACGCTCTTCTTGCGGTCATCGGTGATCGAGTACTGCTGAAGGTTGAAGTCAAAGTTCTTCACACCTGGTGCAATGGCCTCATCGAAGGTGGTGCGAACCCAAACCACGTCGCTCTTGTCGAAACCAAGTTCGGCGGCAACCGCATAAGCAACCGCAGCCTCATAGCCTTCGCCACTCTCTGGCTTGTCGCCAACAACCCAAGGCTCGTAAGCAGGGTTTCCGGTTCCAATGGTTAGCTTGCCAGCAGTTACGGTTGGCAGTGCGCTTGGGTCGGCTTTTACCGGTGCGGTTGGAGCACAGGCGGCTACCGCTAGAACACCAGCTGCGACAACTGCGGTAACGGCTGCTTTTAGAAAGTTTTTACGATCGAATGAAAAGGACATATCTTCTCCTGGAGTTTTTTCGGGTGGAATTCTATTTTGCTTCTTCGTTTGGATAAACCGTTTGCGATTACCTTTTATTTCAGATCAAACCAAGACGACGAAGGCGCACTAAAGCTCCGTCTTCAATTGGCGATTCCGGACCAATCAAAACTCGGATGGCTTTCAGAAGGAAGCGAGTGGTTGGAATCACAATCCAGCGAGGTGCAGATTTCAAACCGAGCATTGCTCGATGCTCCGGACGAAGCGACACCACGGCAGCCTGAAATAACAGGCCGTAAGCCGAACGGACTCCAAATGGAAGTGGTGGTTTGCGAATAAAGCGAACCACCGACTCGGTGTCTTCGTTCACAACCAACTCGTCGATGAATTCGTCCATTCGAGCATCGAGTTCGGCAAATGTCTTCGGCGCGTTTTCAAGCCCAAGCGGTTCAACCGAGCGTGCCCAGGTTGAAACATAGCCATCGGCTCCACCGGGAATCGGGGCAGCGCAATAAAGCTGATGAGCAGCCAGAAATGAGTCGGTGAAGGCTGCGTGAACCCAAAGCAGCAGGTGTGGATCGGCGGCGCGGTATGGCACCGGGTTTTCACCAACCACTCGGGTGTGCAGGCGGTTCACACGTGAAGCTTCTCCGGCAACGGCGGCATGAGAACCAAAGGTAGTTACGGTCAACCAGCGAATGGTTCCGGCCAGGCGTCCTAGTGGGTCTTTTTCATAGCGCGAGTGATTGCGAACTCCGGCCAGAGTTGCTGGATGAAGCGCCTGAACCAAGAGCGCACGAATACCGCCAACCAGGGTACCGAAGTCGCGGTGAACCACCCATGGACCATCGGTCGGAAGGAACAATCCACCGGTTTCACCGCCGGCAATAATCTCCAACCAAGGCGGAGTGCCATCGGGTGCACCTGAAAGAAGTCTTCGGAATTTGACCGAAAAGAACTCTTGGACGCGATTGTTTTTTTGACCCACACACCTAACCTACCGATTAGGTAGCCTTGGAGCATGTCAGAGATTGTGAACCCTGGGCTAACCACGGCCGAAGTTTCGGCGCGGGTTTCGGCTGGTCTCACCAATAAACAGGACACATCTTCTTCTCGTAAGTTCTCGAGCATTCTTCGAGCCAACTTTTTCACTTTGTTCAACGCCATTGTTGGCGGTTCATTCCTTGCGCTTCTCCTGCTGGGTCAGTGGAAGGATGCGCTGTTTGGTCTTGCGGTCATCTCCAACATCCTTATTGGTGTTATTCAGGAGTATCGTTCGAAGCGCACTCTCGATCGCATTTCCTTACTGCACGCACCGCACGCTCGTGCTCGCCGAAACGGTGAATTGGTCGATCTGAAGCTTGAAGAAATCGTCATGGACGATGTGCTGGAGCTTCGTGCCGGCGACCAACTGTTAGCCGATGCTGAGGTTCTTTACTCGGACGGCTTGGAATTGGACGAATCGATTCTGACCGGTGAATCGGAACCGGTAGAGAAGGCAATCGGAAGCACGTTGCTGGCCAGTTCGGCGGTTTCGGCAGGTCGAGGTTTAGCCCGAGTAACCCAGGTTGGCTCCAATACCTACGCTTCGAAAATCACCATCGAGGCCAAGAAGTTTTCCCTGGTTGCCAGCGAACTTCGCAACGCCATCAACAAGGTAATCAAGTGGATCAGCTATGCGCTTTTGCCGTTTGTGATCATTGCAGCCAATGGGCAAATGCAGGCCCACGGCGGTTGGGTCCAAGCAATTACCGATGGCTCTTGGCTGGAGGCCACGGTTGCCGCGATTGCCAGCGTAATTGCTTTTGTGCCCCAGGGTTTGGTGCTGATTACTTCAATCACTTTTGCAGTAGCTGCCATGGGCTTGGCGCGCAAGAATGTGCTGCTTCAGGAACTTCCTGCGGTTGAAGGTTTAGCTCGAGTCGACGTGGTTTGCTTTGACAAAACCGGAACGCTTACTGAGGGAGACATCGAGTTTGAAGCCATCGAGTTGGTTGGAGCTAACTCGCTCGGTCACGAGGCAATCTTGGCTTACTTCGGAAACGACCCAGATGCCAACGCCACGGCTCGCTGCTTAGCACCTGCGTTTAGCGGTCACGAGAAATTGAAGCACACCTCATCGGTGCCATTCACCTCTGCTCAGAAGTGGTCTTCGTTCACTTTCGACGGCAACAAAACGTGGACGCTTGGCGCCCCAGAATTCGTCCTAGAAAAAGGTCACACAGTTTTGACGCGCGCTGCCGAACTAGCCGCGACCGGTCGTCGCACGCTCGTCCTGGTTCACGAGGACCAGCCAATTGCACTGGTTACTTTCCGCGAGAAGATTCGCAGTGATGCCGCCCAGACCGTAGCCTTTTTCCGCGAGCAGGGTGTTTCGATCCGCATCATTTCTGGCGATAACCCTCAAACGGTTGCTGCCGTGGCTCGCGATGCCGGGGTTCAGTTTGAGGGCGACGCCTTCGACGCCCAAAACCTTCCTGAAGACATTTCGGAGCTGGCCGAAATCATGGAGCAGTACACCGTGTTCGGACGTGTAACTCCAGAGCAAAAGCGCAACATGGTTGCGGCTCTACAACTAAAAGGTCATGTGGTGGCCATGACCGGCGACGGCGTCAACGACGCCCTGGCTCTCAAGAAAGCCGACATGGGTATCGCCATGGGTTCTGGCTCGCCCGCTACCAAAGCGGTTTCGAACCTGGTGTTACTAGATGGCAAGTTCTCAAACCTGCCGGGAGTAGTTGCCGAAGGTCGCAAGGTGATCGCCAACATCGAACGTGTTTCGAAACTGTTCCTAACCAAGACCACCTGGGCACTTACTCTCGCTCTCACTTTCGGGCTTCTCGCTTGGAAGTTCCCGTTCCTGCCGCGTCAGCTTTCCGGAATCGACTCGTTCACCATTGGTTTGCCGGCTTTCGCGCTGGCGCTTCTTCCTAACCCGCAGCGCTACATTCCAGGCTTCCTAAAGCGCGCGCTGTCGTTCACAATTCCAGCCGGTATTGCTGTGGCGCTAAGTGTGATCGCTCTGCAAGTGGTTGCTGCCAACCAAGGTTGGGATAACTCGGACGCCTCGCGAACCGCCACGATGGTAACCATGAGCGTCACCGGCCTCTGGGTCTTGAGCACCTTGGCCAGACCGCTGAACGGCATCAAGTTCGGAATCTTTGTGGGAATGTTTGCAGTGGGAGTAGCAATCTTTACCGTCCCGCTGGCAACCGGTTACTTCGGTTTCAGCTCACTGACCTGGGCTCAACTTGCCATCGCCGGAGGCATCGGTGTTGCCGGCGGTTCGCTAATCGAACTAGCTGCGCGGTTGCAGCGTAACGTTCGGTAGGTTTGGCGCTGGAATCCAGCCGCCTACCCTATCTTCGAAGTCGGCCCACTCCTCCGTTTGCTGGTTCCACTTTTCTCGCCAAGCCACGATCTCGGAATGGTTACGACCAATAAAGTTCCACCACATCACGATGTGTTCTTTGAATGGTTCGCCGCCAAGCAGCAGAGCCACACCGTTTCCGGAAACCTGAGCTGCTTCACCAACCGGCAGGTAAATCAAATCATCAACACCGACAGCCGAACCATTCACCGAAAGTTCTCCCGAAACCACGAGGATGCCGTGTTCAAACGAATCATTTAGCGGCAATTCCATTTCGCCAGAAACTTGTAATTCGGCACCAACCAGCGGGGTGAAAACGGTTGCTGGTGAAACCGCTGAACCTAGAGAGCCAATAAACACCTTGGCCACGGATGAACCAAATTCCAAGACCGGCAACTGGCCGTGGTGCTCAAAGAATGGCTCGATATTCCGTGCACTTTCCGGAAGAGCCAACCAAAGTTGGGCGGCATGCAAAAAAGCCGGCCCCGGTTGCGAAATCTCACTGTGAGAAATACCTCGGCCTGCGGTCATTAGGTTGAGTTCGCTTGGTCGCAGGGTTTGCACCGATCCAACGCTGTCTCGGTGTTCCATTAGCCCGGCAAAGGGCCAGGTGACTGTTTGTAACCCGGTGTGCGGATGCCTGGCAACCATCATGCCCTCAACCTGTTTGGTCGGTCCGAAGTGATCCAGAAAAACCCAAGCTCCAATGCGTCTAAGCGCTGGCTGCGGAAAAGAACGCTTGATGTCCACTTCCGAGCGCGTGGTTAGCTTCACTAAGCGCGGGGTAACAATCAAACCCACCTTCCGATTATCGCCTACCCCTTAGGCTAGAGCAGTGACCAAACCTCAACGCTCTTGGGTAATCGACTTCTCGATTCTCGCTTCGATTTGGGGTGCCAGCTTTCTGTTTATTGCAGTTGCCGGAAGGGCGCTACCTCCGGTTGGTGTGACCTTTTTCCGCATGGTTTTTGGGGCGCTGGCTCTTTATGTGCTGATCAAACTGGCCAAACAAAAAGTTCCGAAAACCTGGGACGCCTGGCTCAAAACTTTCGTGGCCGGCCTAGTGATGAGCGCGGTGCCATTCACTTTGTTTGCCTACGCGGAACTTCACATTGCTTCTGGTCTGGCTGGAATGGTGAACGCCGCAACTCCGGTAATGACCGTCCTGGCAATCATGATTGCCTTCCGCGACCAGAAACCAACCAGAGTTCAAATCATTGGTCTTGCAGTTGGTATTTTGGGCACCCTGGTTTTACTCGGGGTTTGGCAGGGTTTCGGCGAGAACGATCCGTTGGCTCTCGGCGCGCTAATTCTGGCCACCATGTTTTACGGATTCGGCAGCCCATACATTCGCAAATTCGTTAGCCCGCTTGGTCTGCCAAATCAGGTGGCAGTGTTCATGCAACTAACCTCGGCCAGCATTGCTACGCTGCCGTTCTACCTCGCTGGTCCGCTGTTGACCGGAACCCCAGATTGGGCCAGCATCGGTTCGATTCTCACTCTCGGTGTGGTTGGCACCGGAATCGCCTACGTCTTCTATTACCGAATCATCGACGCCGCGGGCTCGACCATCGCGTCTTCGGTCACCATCGTGCAGCCGGTCGTCGCAGTTATTTTGGGAATGCTAATTCTTCAAGAAAAACTGAACTGGTACGAAGCCGTTGGCGGCCTGGTGATCATCTTCGGTGCCATGATCACTCAGGGCCGAGTCAAATTTATTAGATAAGCGATTCCGGCAAAGCCAAAGGCTGAGCTGGCAGACGCTCCTGCGCAAACCAACGTTGCTGATACCCGGTTGACGAACTCATCAAATCTAGGAACGGCTTGGCGTCGAAGCTTTCTGGGCCGAGCACACCTTCACCCTGCCAAACTCCGGATGCCATAAGCTCAAGCGCAATTAGCGGGTTGAAAGCGGTTTGCCAAACCACAGCCTGTGATTCGTAGTTGGCCATCGTCCATTCGTTATCGGCCACGTGGTAAATGTAGGTGGCACGAAGTTTTCCGTCGTTGTCTTTACCGGTCACTAATACACCGGCACAGGTTTTACCGGTCATGCGAGGCCCAATTGTGGCTGGGTCTGGTAGCACGGCAGCCACCATGTCGCGCGGTGAAACATCTACTGGCCCCTGCGCCGAACGAACGCGGTGAGGCTTGGTCTGGTCTAGCCCAAGCGCATGAAGGGTCTTGAGAATTCCGATGAACTCGTTGCCAAGTCCGTACTTGAAACTGAACTTGTTGGCGCGAATTACGGCAGGAAGCATGGTGACTTCTTCGTGCTCAACGTTTACGCACTCAACCGCGCCACTGCCTTCAGGGAACTCGAAAATCTCTGGCTCAGAGAA
>JALQVK010000016.1 GCA_023260375.1 Rhodoluna sp.
GCTAGTGCGCGCGACAAAGTCGTGATAGACGCTAGGATTGAGGAAGAAAATGCTGCGGCAGCAAGAACGGTGGGGTGAGGTCTGCCTCCAAAGGCTTTTTGACCTGGCGTGGTGATCACTAATCGCGAGACTCCGGCAACCTGAGCCGGCACAACATTCATCACCACACTGGATGGATAAACGGCTTTTCCTCCTGGTACGTATAGACCAACCGAATCGACTGGAACCCAGCGCTGGTGGACCTTTCCGCCGTTCACAAACTGAGTGGTAACCGTTTTAGGAAGGTTGTCTTGGCTTACCTGGCGAACCCGGCTAATGGCCGTGGTTAGGGCTTCTCTAAGGCCGTCGCTTAGCCCATCCAGGGCTGCTCTTAACTCGGCTTCAGGAACGCGAATCGGACTTGGATCAAACCCGTCGAACTTTTTAGTAAGTTCAACTAGGGCATCTGCTCCTCGATCAGCAACATCTTGAATTAGCCCAGTAACTTGATCAACAGCCGTTTCAATTTTCAGGCTGGCACGTGGAACAAGACGGTTCAATTCCGCTTGAGCGGACAAACCACCGCGCAGGTCGACTATTCGTAAAAGATTTGAGGTCAAAAGTGCTCCAGTTCCAAGACAATTCTATTCCGAGGCTTAAGTTTCGGTAGCCTACTAGGGTGAGTTCAAACATCGAGGCCATGCCAGTCATAAGTGATTCGGTAGAAGCACTAAAAAACACGTTCCGTAATCATGCTTCAGGTGTATGCATAATTACCTTGCTGGACGAGGCAGGTAACCCGGTCGGCTTTACAGCCACCTCGGTTACTTCGCTTGGCGCAACTCCCCCACTGGCAAGTTTTAATGTGGCTTCGGGTTCGTCTACCTGGCCATCACTCTGCAAAGCAACTTGGGTAGCTATCCACACGCTCGGGGAAAATAACCAACAACTTGCAGTGAAAATGGCGGCTGATCACACCAAGCGCTTCCTTGACAGCGACTGGGAATTCGGACCTAAAGGGCTTCCAATCTTTTTCGATGCGACTTCGGTGCTTATCGCAGGCATTCGCGAAATTCACGCGGTAGAAAATAACGCGGTGGTGATCGTCGACGTCGTCGAGGGTTTGTCAGGAGTCGAACAGCGTCCGTTGATTTACTTCCAAAGGAACTACCTCATCGGTTGAACCGACAGAGTTTGAATTCTCTGTTTTGGCAATTGTTGCTTCACGCACGATCGATTGAGCGCCTAATAAAACCTTGAGTTCGCCAATGAACTCGACGGAATAGCGAACCTTTTGTGGAAGCGTGTAGGTTCTCGTGTGTCCGTCTGCATCGATAGTGATAATAAATTCACTTGAGCCGGGATTTTGTTTGATTATCGAATTCAAACGCTCCAAGGTCTCACGGTTAGCTTTTTCGTTTTCGATGCGAACATGGATTTTACTGAGCAGCTCACCGGCGACGGGAGCATCCAATACATTGATGGAATACACCGAGATGTTTCGTCCATCGTCTCGATTATTGACTCGACCGCGAACTGAAACGACCATATCGGTCTTGATTTCATTGGCATACTCTGTGAAAGATTTGCCGGTCAACATGAACGAAATTTCGCCTTCAAAGTCCTCGACAGTGACCAAAAGATAGGGCTTTCCCGACTTCTTTCCGACACGGTTTTGCAGACCGGTAACCAGGCCGCAAAGTGAGGTAGTGCTTCCATCTTCGATAGCTTCGTTTTCGATGAAGTAACCAATCGAGTAATTGGAATTGGCTGCTAGTTGCGATTCACGGCCGAATAGCGGGTGGTCGCTAACATAAAGCCCGAGAGTATCTCGTTCCATAGTTAGTTTTGTTCGCTTGTCGAACTCTTCGTAGTCGGGAATTTCGACCAGTGTTGGGTCGTCCTCAAACATTCCACCGAACAGGTCCATTTGACCTTTGGCTTCTTCGCGTTTTCTAGAAACTTGGCCATCTACCGCTGATTCGTAAATTGCCATCAATGATCGCCTGGTATGACCGAGACTGTCGAAGGCACCAGCTTTGATTAGCGACTCAATCGTGCGTTTATTGCAAACCTGGGCAGGAACTTTTTTAAGGAAATCATTGAAGGAAGTAAATTTGCCCTGTTCGGTGCGAGCTTCGACGATTCCAGCTACGACGCTTTCGCCGACGCCCTTGATTGCCGCTAATCCGAAACGAATGCGGCCGTCAAAACCAGAGAAGTTACCAATCGACTCGTTTACATCCGGAGATTGAACTTCGAGTCCCATCTTTCGACAGGCGCTTAGGTAAATTGCAAGTTTGTCTCTTGCATCACCAACGCTGGTAAGCAGAGCTGCCATGTACTCGGCAGGATGGTTTGCCTTCATGTAGGCAGTCCAATAGGAAAGCACTCCGTAGGCGGCGCTGTGGGCCTTGTTGAATGCGTAACCAGCGAAAGGTAACAAGGTGTCCCAGAGAGCCGTGACGGCCTCTTCGGTGTAGCCATTGCTCAACATTCCAGCACGGAAAGCTTCCAAAAGACTATCTAGTTCTTTGGCATCTTTCTTACCCATGGCCTTGCGGAGATTATCGGCTTGGGCAAGAGAGAAACTCGCAACCTTTTGCGCCGCGGCCATTACCTGCTCTTGGTAAACGATCAAACCATAGGTTGGACCAAGTACCTCTTTTAGCGGCTCTTCGAGGGTTGGGTGAATTGGAATATTTGCCTGAAGGCCGTTCTTGCGCTTGGCGTAGTTGGTGTGAGCGTTAACACCCATCGGACCTGGACGATATAGTGCGATAGCGGCCGAGATGTCTTCAAACGAGGTCGGCTTCATAAGACGCAGTAGTGAACGCATCGCTTCACCATCGAGCTGGAACACTCCTAGGGTGTCCCCTTGACCTAATAACTGATAGGCCTTTTGGTCTGCATCAAGATCGAGAGAATCTAAATCTGGCGCTTCTAACCCATTGGCGCGGATGTTGATCAGTGCATCCTCGAGAACCGTTAGGTTTCTAAGCCCCAAGAAGTCCATTTTGAGCAAGCCAAGTTTCTCCAGCGGGCCTGCATCAAATTGGGTGATGTAACCTGTCTCACCTTCACGTGTCATAAGCGGTACAACGTCGATCAAAGACATTGCAGAAATAATGACACCGGCTGCGTGAACGCTGGTAGAACGTTTGAGGCCTTCCATACCGCGGGCCAGATCGAAAATTTTCTTATAGTCAAGGTCAGACTCAATAAGTTCGCGAAGCGCCGACGTTTCCTTGTACCTTGGCCGATCAGGGTTAACGACGTCTTCCAGTTCAATTTCCTGGCCGAGAACGGCAGGAGGGAAAGCTTTAGTGAGAATTTCCCCGCTGGCGTATGGAAAACCTAAAACTCGAGCCGCATCTTTCAGAGCAGCTTTTGCCTTAATGGTGTTGAATGTACCAATCTGGGCAACCCGATCTTCGCCGTATTTTTGGTAGACGTATTTAATGACATCTCCGCGACGACGGTCGTCGAAGTCGACGTCGATATCAGGCATCGACTTACGAGAAGGATTCAGGAAGCGTTCAAAAATGAGACCGTATTTGATTGGATCCAAGGCTGTAATACCGAGAGCATAGGCAACGATCGCACCTGCGGCCGAGCCGCGACCGGGGCCAACCTTGATACCCTGTTCCCTAGCCCAATTGATGAAGTCGGCAACGACTAGGAAGTAGCCGGGGAAACCCATTTCCTTAATGACTTCAATTTCATAGGCACACTGTTTTGCTTGTGCCTCAGGAATTCCG
>JALQVK010000023.1 GCA_023260375.1 Rhodoluna sp.
TACGTCGAAGAGCACTACGGCCACTTCGGCGCGCTCAAGTGCAGCCAAAGTGCGAAGCGATGCGTAGAAATCGGCACCTTGGGCCAAGTGCTTCTTGCGGCGGATACCGGCAGTGTCCACAAAACGCCAAACCTTGCCGGCGATCGTGACCTGCTCATCGATTGGGTCACGAGTGGTTCCTGCGAGGTCGTTTACGACCGCACGCTCAGAACCAACAGCCTTGTTTAGCAGCGAGGACTTACCAACGTTTGGACGGCCAATCAAAGCCACGCGACGAGGTCCGCCAACTTCCAGTTGCGCAACACCAGAGACTTTTGGAAGCACCGCGAGCGCGGCATCTAGCATGTCTGCAACACCACGACCGTGCAGGGCTGAGACTGGCATAGGTTCGCCGAGACCTAGAGACCAGAGGTTGGCAATTTCAGGCTCTTGGTAAACATCGTCAATCTTGTTACCGGCAAGGATCACCGGCTTGCCAGAAGCTCTCAGAAGCTTCACCACGCGCTCATCGGTGGAAGTTGCGCCAACTGTGGCGTCCACCACGAAAAGTACAGCATCGGCCAACTCAATGGCGATTTCGGCCTGCTCAGCAACCGACTTGTCGATTCCCCTAGCGTTTGGCTCCCAGCCGCCGGTGTCGACCAAGGTGAACTTGCGGTTGTTCCATTCGGCCTTGTAGCTAACGCGGTCGCGAGTCACACCTGGCTTGTCCTCGACAACAGCCTCGCGGCGACCAATGATTCGGTTGACTAGAGCCGACTTACCTACGTTCGGACGACCGACAATTGCCAAAACCGGCAAAGGTCCTAGTTCTTCTTCATCAATACCACCATCGATGTCGCCATCGATGACGTCGAAGTCTTCGCTCTCAAGGTCGTAGTCTTCTAGCCCGGCACGGAGACTCCTGGCCCGAGCTTCGGCATCGGCGTCGCTGATTGCGTCCAACTTTTCAATGAAAGCTGGATCGAAATCCTTGTCGAACTCATCGCTCATGGCTATAACTGCTCTCTAATAATCGACAGCACTGCTTGCACAGACTGTTCAAAATCTAAATTTGTGGTGTCCACTAGGTCAACACCATCGGCCGGCTTCATGAAATCAACGACCTTGGAGTCCGACTTGTCTCGCTCTAAAACCTGCTGACGCAAAGTTGCGAGATCTTCTGGCGAAAGTTCTTTCGCACGACGTTCTAAGCGTACTTCCTCGCTGGCGGTAAGTAAAAGGCGAACTGGAGCATCTGGGGCTACTACCGTAGTGATGTCGCGACCCTCAACGACCACTCCTCCAAGCTCGCTTTGCGAAACCAAGTCACGGGTGAGCTTCTTCATGAACCTACGGACTGCAGGAACACCAGCAACCGCCGACACACTCTCGGCAATCTTTGGTAGGCGAATCGCATTGGTGATGTCCACACCATAACTCTTCACCCAGAAGTCGTCTGGGTTTAGAGATATTTCGTAGTCGAAGCCATCGAAGGTCTCATCGGCCGCCTCTGGTTTGGCAACGTGACCTTCGGCCACAGCCCAAGAAAGTGCTCGGTAGGCAGCTCCAGTATCTAGATAGCCAAAACCAAGACGACGGGCGACTTCCTTAGAAACGCTTGACTTACCCGAACCGGCCGGACCATCGATTGCAACAATCTCTGCCATTAGGCGAATCTCCATCCACGCGCTTGCAGGTCATGGGTTAGTTTTTCGCCTACCGCCGGCAGTACCTGCAATTCAACTAGACCAATTTGTGCGCCCGGTGAGTGCTCAAGCTTTAGGTCTTCAACGTTGATGCCAATTTCACCAATTTCGGTCAAAAGACGTGCCAACTCGCCTGGCTGGTCGTCAATCATGACCACATAAGAGTTGAACTGGGAGTTACGTGAACCGTGTTTTCCCGGTATTTGTTCAACACCTCGATTGCCATTGGCAATTGTCTGATCAATCGTCGAGAGCGAACCAGGCCTAGAAACATCGCGTAGCGCCTCGATTACCTTTTCTAAATCTTTCGAATATTCGTCGAGGATTGAAACCACCTCAGTGCTGTTGGCACCGAGAATCTGGACCCAAAGTTTTGGGTCGCTGGCAGCAATCCGCACCGTGTCGCGAAGACCCTGGCCGGCAAGCTCAACCCCTCTCGCACCAATAAGCCGGCTCGCCAAGAGTGAAGACACCAACTGCGGAACGTGCGAAACCAGAGCAACAGCTCGGTCGTGTTCTAGTGCTGACATGTGAACCGGGGTTGACTGAAGATCTAGCGCCAACTCTTCAACCAGCTTGATGGCTTTTCTCGAACTGGTCTCATGCTCGGCAATAACCCAAGGACGACCGATAAAAATATCGGCTCGACCAGAAGATGCGCCACCCTTTTCGCGACCGGCCATTGGGTGAGAGCCCACGTAGCGCGATAGGTCAGCATCGGTTCTGGAAATTTCATCCAGGATTGACGCCTTGACCGAAGCTACGTCGGTAACGATAGCTTCAGGGAAAGTGTTTAGCTCGGCGGCAACCACACGCGCAGTCACGTCTGGAGGAACACAGACAACTACTAAGACTGGGTTATCAGAATTCGATGCAGGTTTTCCAGCGCCGTAGTCGGAAGCCAGGCGAACATTAGCTGGTGAAGCATCCTCAAGGACGACCTTGGCGCCCAACTTGGATAGGGCCAGACCAATGCTGGTGCCGATTAAACCTGCACCAACAATTCGAACCGTTCCCTGAATCCTGCCAGCGGTCACTGAGCTAGATCCTGCCTAAGTGCAGTGGCTCCGCGAAGGTAAATGTGCTGAATTTCGCCACGAGCCTTGTCGGTGTTGACATTGACCATCACACGAATGGTACGCGGAAGTGCACCGGCCACATCCATTTCGACAAAACATAGCAGTGGAACATCTCCGAGGCCCAAAGATCTAGCAGCAACAGCCGGAAACTCCGAGTGGATGTCTGGTGTCGCGGTGAAGAAAATGGAAATGAGTGCAGAGTTGTCAACATCGTTGGCGTGAAGAATCTTGGAAAGTAACTCAGCGGTTAGTTTCAGAAGATGCTCGCGCTCATCAACATCGAGCTGAATTGCTCCACGGATGGCTCTAATCATCTCTATCGCCTTTTCTTTGCCGCGTTCTTGTCGCGAGGTCTAGGTGCGCGAGGTTTCACGCCTTCGGAAAATTTCAACAATTCGCCAACCTCAAGTTTACTCAACTGGCGAGTGTGACCCAGTTTTAGGCCACCAAGATGAATAGGTCCAAATTGCTTGCGAACCAAGTCCACTACTGGCAACCCCAGGAACTCAAACATGCGACGAACAATACGATTTCGACCAGAGTGCAGCACGATTTCAACCATCGTGTGCCCCTTTGACTGATCGACGATGCGAGCGCGATCGGCCTTGATGAAGCCGTCTTCTAATTCAAACCCACTCATGAGTTTGTGAATAGTTTCTTCGGTTGCAATTCCGTGAATCAGTGCCACGTAAGTCTTCTCAACTCCGAACTTAGGGTGAGAAAGCTTGTTGGCCAACTCACCGTCGTTCGTCATTAGGATTAGCCCCGTAGTCTCGCCATCCAAGCGTCCAACGTTGAAAACTCGGTCGTAGTCGAGAACAAACTTCGACAAATCAGGACGTCCTTCCTCATCGGCCATGGTACTGATGAATCCCTTTGGTTTGTTGAGTGCCAAGTAAACCCGGTTGGTATCAAAAACCACCGGCACACCGCGAACAGTGACCTTGTCTTTTTCAACATCGATTTTGGAACCAAGCTCGGTCACCAATTTGCCGTTGACCTTCACCTGACCCTGAACGATTAGGTCTTCGCAAGCGCGACGGCTAGCAATGCCGGCAGCAGCCAAAGCCTTTTGTAGTCGTTGTGGTTCGTTATTAGAGTTCAAAGTCACTGTTCGCATCCGGTAGGTGTGGGCTCAGCGGCGGTAGCTCGTCAAGCGAATTGATGCCGAGAAGTTCCAGCATTAGATCGGTGGTACCAAAGTTTACGGCTCCGGTTTCGGAATCGGTGTAAAGCTCGGTAATCAGTCCACGACTGAGCAGGGTCTTCACAACCGAGTCAACATTTACCGCACGAATCGAGGCAACCTGGCCACGACTGATTGGCTGTTTGTAAGCAATAACCGCAAGCGTTTCAAGGGCTGCCTGAGAAAGCTTGGTTGGATTCTCGTTGGCAACGAAAAGTTTAACCGCCCAGTCAAAGTCGGCTCTAACGAAAATACGCCAGCCTCCCCCAACTTCACGTAGTTCAAAGCCGCGAACTCGACCATTTGTCTCACCGTTGTAGTCCTTCTGCAAATCTTCGACGATGTCGCGAATCACATTCACAGGCTGCTCCAATGCAGTTGCAAGGGCGATTAGCGAGATCGGCGCATCGGTAATCATCAAAATAGCTTCGACTGCACCGTGCAGGTCATCTTGAAATGGGGATTCGGATAAATTCTCAGTCGTCATAGTCTGCTCCAAGTGCTGCTAGTTGCTCTTCGTTGAAAGATTCGGCACGCCAGGTAAGTTCGAGATCGCCAAGCGGGCTAGCCTGCTCGAACGAGAGTGCTGCAAGGCGGTAGAGCTCCAAAATTGCTAAGAATCTAGCAACCACAACCGCTCGATCCTTAACCTCGCGAATCAATTCAAAAAACGAGGTTGTCTTCTTGGCCCGCAGAATCGCGACAACCGCAGCCGCCTGTTCACGAATACTCACTCGAGAGGCATGCAGGTGGGTAAGGCCAACCGAAGGAATTTCCTTGGGAGTCAAAGTTTCGAGAGCAAGATTTGCAAACTCTGGAAGTGTAACGTTCCAAACCAACTCAGGCTTCTGGTCGCGGAAACGCTCCTCCATGCGAACGTCGCGAGGAAGTCTGGTTCCTTCAAGGTTGAAAGCGTT
>JALQVK010000065.1 GCA_023260375.1 Rhodoluna sp.
TCTTCTTCTGTTAGTGGAACAAAGTATGTGTTTGGGAACACAAGCCGTTTCGCTTCTGCCGTTCCCTATGCAGAGCAACCTGTTAAATCTACGCCCAATTACCGAACTCGGTCAAGTTATCGAGGGCCGTTTTGAGAAAAAGTTTAGAGTCTGCCACAAGACTCCAAAAATAATCGTTAATGACACGCGGGGATAATTTGCTTTTAAGCAAGCTAATTGAGTTGAATGGCACAGAGAACTTTCCACAGGTTTGGGGACACTCTAAACAACTTATCCACAGGTTTTCCACAAGGTGGATAACTCTGTGGAATATCAGGCAAAATCAAGTGATCACTGGCATGTAGGCCAGTTCGAAACGCAGAAGGGGATGCAGCTAATGTCTGAACAAGATGTAGTCACAGTTTTGTGGCACACACTTGTCAACAAGCTGAACCTCGACGAGCGCATGACTCCCCAGCTCCTCGGTTACATCAACCTGGTTGAGCCAAAGGGTGTTTTGGGCGAAACCCTTTATCTAGAAGTTCCGAATGAATTCACTCGCGGCATTTTGCAAGAGCGCATCCGCCCGATCATGCTCGACGCGATGGTGGACAACGCTGAGTTCGGCGGCCCCACCAATTTCGCCGTTGTGGTCAACCCTGAGATCGAGGCGGCGTTCACCCAGAATCTTCCGCTAGACGAGCCAACCACCCCCGAGCGCGTGGTTCCGGTGAACTACACAGATTCTTACGCCGACAACACCGATGCGAACCGCGACACCACTAGATCAGCAATGGCCAGCCAGGATGCTCGTCTCAACCCGAAGTACACCTTCGAAAACTTCGTTAGCGGTGGCTCAAACCGTATGGCCCACGCGGCTGCATTCGCGGTTGCCGAAGCCCCAGCCAAGGCCTATAACCCGCTCTTCATCTATGGTGACTCGGGTCTGGGCAAGACTCACCTTCTGCACGCGGTAGGTCACTATGCCCTGAACCTCTATCCAAAGATCAAGGTTCGCTACGTTTCAAGCGAAGAGTTCACCAACGACTTCATTAACTCGATCCAGAACAACCGCACCGCCCAGTTCCAGGCTGATTACCGCGATGTTGACCTGTTGCTCATCGATGACATTCAGTTCATGGAGGGCAAGGACCAGACTCAGGAAGCCTTCTTCCACACCTTCAACACCCTGCACGGGCACAACAAGCAGGTGGTTATCACCAGCGATAAGCCGCCTAAGCAGCTAAACGGCTTCGAAGACCGCATGCTTTCGCGCTTTGAATGGGGTCTATTGACCGACATTCAGGCTCCAGAACTCGAAACCCGCATCGCAATCCTTCGCAAAAAGGCCGAACGCGACAAGTTCCAGATCTCGGATGAGATCCTCGAATACATGGCCGCTCGCGTGGCTTCAAACATCCGTGAGCTCGAGGGAACCCTGATTCGAGTTACTGCATATGCGGCGCTTAACCGCCAGCGTATTGACATGTCCCTGGTTCAAGCCATCCTCAAGGATGTAGTTCCACTGGGCCAGGACAACGTAATTGCGCCGATTGACATCATTAATGCCGTGGCGGCGTATTACAAGTTCACCGCCGATGACCTTTACGGTTCATCACGTGCCCAGGCTGTGGCCCTGGCTCGTCAGATCGCGATGTACCTGTGCCGCGAGCAGACCAACCTATCTCTTCCAAAAATCGGTCAGCTATTTGGTGGCCGAGACCACACCACAGTGATGTACGCAAACAAGAAGGTGAACGACCTCATGAAGGAGCGTCGTTATGTCTATAACCAGATCACTGAAATCTTGGCTCGGATCAAGGCAGATCAACGCGGTTAGCCAACAGAGTTATCCACAACTCTAAACCTTCTGCTGAAGGTTTCACTTGAGATAAAAGCTCCGGATGCCCGTCCTGGGGCTATTTTTATGTCATTTTCAGAAAAATAAACATATGAACATATGTGTGGAAAGCTGTGGATAACTATCTCAATTCGGTGAGTAGTTAATGCCAAGCTTGTGAGTGTTAATTTTTGAATTCACAGGTAGTGGAGTTATCCACAGATTAATCCACAGCTGTGTAAACATCTTTCACCGATGTAGTTCCGTCATGATCATTGGCTAAGAACGATTTATCCACAGTTTCCACAGGTGTTAATAACCTTGTTTTAAAGATTTAAATATTTAGATAAATCCATAACGATTTACCGAACTACATAAATCTAGGAAAACCCCTAAACAGAGCGGTTTTAGCCTCGAACTGTGCCAAGATTAAGCCCTAGAAACCAATGCTTTGAATGTCAAAGCAGATTCGGGGAGACCTTTGAAGTTCCAAGTCAATAAAGACGTGCTCAGCGAGGCTGTTTCATTTGCAGTGCGCCTTCTGCCTCAGCGAACCACTTTGCCAATTCTTGGTGGAATCCTGATCGAAGCTGACGCAAATGCCCTTCGTCTCTCGGTTTTCGACTATGAAGTATCTGCCCAGGCCGAAATCGTTGCCAAGGTTGAAACTTCTGGACGTGTTTTGGTTTCAGGTCGTCTTCTTTCAGAAATCGCCAGCAAGCTTCCTAACGCACCAGTCGACTTCACCACCGATGGTTCAAAAGTTGTAGTTAGCTGTGGTTCAACCAAGTTCTCACTCTTGACCATGCCGGTTGAGGAATACCCAACCCTTCCTGAAATCCCAGCAATTTCAGGCACCATCACCGGTGAAGCATTCTCGAACGCGGTTCACCAGGTTGCCGTTGCTGCATCCAAGGATGATGTAACCCCAGTTCTAACCGGCGTTCAGTTAGAAGCCGGCGAAAAGTCGATCTCGTTCGTAGCAACCGACCGCTATCGTGTTGCCCTTCGCGAAGCGGCCTGGACCTCAAACCCAGCGGGTGTCGGTGCTGTGGCCTTGGTTCCGGCTCGTACCTTGCAAGAAGTTGCAAAGACCTTCGGCAACCAGGGTGAAATCTCAATTTCAATCACCAAGT
>JALQVK010000020.1 GCA_023260375.1 Rhodoluna sp.
CACGTCACCGTCCACTACACGGTGATCGAAAGTGGCACCGATTGTGGTGACCTGACGAATGACGATTTCATTGTTTACTACCCAAGGCTTCGGACGGATCGAGCCGAGTGCAACGATAGCGACTTCGCCTGGGTTGAGGATTGGGGTTCCGGTGTCGACACCGAAGACGCCGATGTTGGTGATGGTTATCGTGCCATCCTTCATGTCGGCTGGGGTCGTCTTGCCTTCGCGGGCGGTGGCTGCCAGCTGTTCGATTGCCTTTGCGAGTTCGAGCATCGACATTTTGTCGGCGTCCTTGATGTTTGGAACAATTAGGCCGCGTGGGGTTGCCGCTGCGATACCGAAGTTCACAAAGTTGTGAACGATGATCTCTTCGGCGGTGAAGGTTGCATTCACCATAGGGTTACGGCGAACCGCCCACATCATGGCCTTGGCCATAATCAAAAGTGGGGTTACCTTGGTGCCGGCAAAGTCGGTTGAGGCCTTAAGGCGCTTTACGTATTCCATGGTGCGAGTGGCATCGACGTCCACGAAGATGCTCACGTGCGGAGCCGTGAAGGCGGAGCTAACCATCGCGTTAGCGATTGCTTTACGAACGCCCTTAACTGGAATGCGCTCTTCGCGTTCGCTAGGCGCCGCCGGAGTGGTGAGGTTACGGAAGACGCTGGCCTGCTGGGCGGAACCGAGAACGTCTTCGCGAGTGATGTCTCCGTTTAGACCGGTCGGGGTTACCTTGCCCAGGTCTACACCTAGGTCGGCAGCAAGCTTTCGGATTGGCGGCTTGGCCAAAACCTGAGTGTCTGGGTGAGTCGGAACCGCTAGGTGACCAGCTGGTGCTGGAACTGCAGCCGCTGGGATTGCGGTGATGGCTGAGGTGTTGGTTGAAACGGCGCCGGTACGCTTGCGGCGGATTGGTCCGTTCGGGTCGGCAACTCCATAGCCAACAAGGTTTGGGGTGCGCTCAGCAGCAGCGGCTGACGCTTCGGCGACTTCAGCTACGGCCTCGTGAACTGTGGCAGCGGTAGCTGCCTCAGAAACGGTTGCGCCAACAGCGCCATCGGCAACAGTTGCTGAGATAAGTGGCTTGCCCACTTCAACGGTGTCGCCTTCGTTGGCCATGAGTTCAGAAATGACTCCCTCGAAGGGGCAAGGAAGTTCAACCAAAGATTTCGCGGTTTCAATCTCGACGATGACCTGATTCACCTTCACGGTGTCGCCAGGCTTAACCTTCCAAGAAACAATCTCAGCTTCGGTAAGACCTTCGCCAACGTCAGGCAAATTGAAATAGGCGATCTTGCTCATTAGTAGGCTCTCGATCTGTCGACGGCTTCAAGAATGCGGTCAGCATCTGGAAGGTAGATTTCTTCAAGTTTGGCTGCTGGATAAGGAATGTCAAAACCGCCAACTCGAAGCACCGGAGCCTGCAAGTGGTAGAAGCACTCTTCGGTAATAGTCGCAGAAATTTCACTGGCAACCGAGAACGAGTTAGGGGCTTCGGCAACGGTGATTAGGCGTCCCGTCTTCTTAACCGATTCGATGATGGTTGGGAAGTCGATTGGCGAAAGGGAGCGAAGGTCAATTACTTCAATGCTGACGCCTTCACCGGCGGCAACCTCGGCAGCCTGGAGCGAGGTGTGAACCATTGGTCCGTAAGAAACGATGGTTAGGTCGTTTCCTTCGCGAATAACTCGAGCCGAATGCAGGTCCTGTGGCGGGGTGTCTAGGTTCACCGGACCCTTTTGCCAATAGCGACGCTTTGGTTCGAAGAACATCACCGGGTCGTTCGAACGAATCGCCTGCTGAATCATCCAGTAAGCATCGTTCGGGTTGCTCGGGCTGACCACGCGAAGACCGGCGGTGTGAGCGAAATAAGCCTCAGGGCTTTCCGAGTGGTGTTCAACAGCCCCGATTCCGCCTCCGAATGGAACGCGGATAACGACCGGCATCTTGTGGAAGCCTTCGGAACGGTTCTGCATCTTGGCCAGCTGGGTGGTGATCTGGTCGAACGCAGGGAAGATGAATCCGTCGAACTGAATCTCGGCAACCGGACGGTAACCACGCATGGCTAGACCGATTGCAGTACCAACGATTCCAGACTCGGCGATAGGAGAGTTGAAGATTCGGCTCTCGCCGAATTCGGCGTGTAGACCTTCGGTAACGCGGAACACACCACCAAGCTGGGCAACGTCTTCACCGAAAACCAAAACCTTGTTGTCCTCGGACATCGCTTTGCGAAGTCCGGCATTGATCGCCTTGGCGATCGCCATATCTACAAAATTGGTCATTAGTTTTCACCGCCGAAAGAAGCTTCGTAACGCTTCAGCCAGTCGAGCTGTTCGTCGATGACCGGGTGAGGTTCCGAGTAGACGTGCTTGAACATTTCGTCCATCTCAGGAGTCTTAAGTGCGAAGGTTGCTTCGCGAATCTCTGAGGCAAGCTTCTCGCCGGCTTCGGCAACCTCTTCAAAGAAGTCCTCGCCAATCCCCTGACGACGAAGGAATACTTCGAAACGCTTCAGCGGATCGCGAGCGGTCCAATAAGCGACCTCTTCATCGGTGCGGTACTTGGTTGGGTCGTCGGACGAGGTGTGAGCACCGATTCGGTACGTCAACGCTTCAATCATGTAAGGGCCAGCACCTTGGCGGGCGTCGTCCATGTGCTTTGCGGTTACCGCATAGCTTGCCAGGACATCGTTTCCATCGATTCGAATACCTGGAACCCCGAAGCCTTCACCGCGACGATAAAGAGGTACGCGAGTTTGGCTGGCAGTTGGCGACGAAATTGCCCACTGGTTGTTCTGGCAGAAGAAGACGATTGGGCTTTGGGTGTTTGCCGCAAAAAGGAATGACTCAGAGATGTCACCCTCAGCAGTTGCACCATCACCGAAGTAGGAGATGACCGCAAGGTCGTCGGCCTTGTTGCCGGTGGCAACCTTTCCGTCAAACTTCACACCCATGGCATAACCGGTTGCGTGAAGAACCTGGCTGCCGAGAACGATGCCGTAGAGGTGGAAACGAGTTTCGTCTGGGTTCCAACCACCGTGGTTTACACCACGAAGCATTTTGAGAATTGACATCAACTCAACGCCGTGAGTTATTGCAACACCGTGTTCGCGGTAGCTAGGGAAGATGTGGTCGTTGTGCCCGACGCCATAGCCAGATCCGATCTGAGCAGCTTCCTGACCAATCGCCGGAATCCATAGACCTAGTTGACCTTGACGCTGCAGAGCAGTTGCTTCATTGTCGAACCGACGGCAACGAGCCATGTCTCGGTAGAACTTTAGGAAGTCCTCTTCGGTCAAACGCTCGATGTACGAACCGTACTCGGCATAGTTTTTTGGCACCGCAAAGTCGCCCTCTGGAGAGAGCATTTGCACCATAGGCACGCTGTCGTTTGCATTCATCCTTTCCAATTTAGTTTGGTTCGGTGGCACAATCTACTTATGAAGCGATTTCTAGTTGGAACAGTGATCAATTCCTTGGGCCTTTGGTTGGTCGTAACTCTCATTCCTGCCATCAAAATTGCACCCTTAGGGGGCTCTGGAATCTGGAATTTAGTGGCTTCCTACGCGGTAGTTGGAATGATTTTCGGCTTCGTGACTTCGATTGTTGCCCCGGTAATCAAGGTTTTGGCATTTCCTCTTTACCTACTTACTTTTGGTTTGATTTCTATCGTCATCAACGGCGTGATGTTGCTGTTCGTTGCTTACCTAAGCTCGTGGGTTAAAGCTGGAATATTTAGCATCAGTGGATTTGGTGCCGCTGGAGCAAGTAACAGCGCGCTCGGTTGGGCCATGCTCGGTGCAATTGTCATGAGCCTAAGCACCTTCGTGGCTCGGAGCGCTTTCAAAGCTATGAAGCTGCTCTAAACGGAGAAAACTCCTTAGCTTCTTGGAGTGTAACTCCCGAAAGTTTGCCTAAGAGTTCAGCCCTCAACCTCGCTAAACCGGTGTCGCTCGAATCATCCGCGAGTGCTGCTGTTTCGACGTACTGGCCTATTTCATGTGCCTTTAAAACTGTTTCCCCCGGGCTGATGTGAACATGGCGCGAGCCGGTAGCCCACGATTCAGTCATGGGGTTGGTTTGCCCGCTGATCGCTGGAACGATATCGTTCGAGTGTTCTAGCGAGATCACATTGACCTGGCTCGGAATGGCTTCCTTTGCAATTGGTGAACCCATGGTCAAAATGGCTTCGACGTTCGGATGGGCTTGAGCTAATTCGGCAGCGACCATTCCTCCTTGTGAATAGCCAACCAAAACCAGCCGGTCGGTTTTATTTACGCCGAAGGCGTCCATAGCCGCGTT
>JALQVK010000076.1 GCA_023260375.1 Rhodoluna sp.
TAGCACGCCGAAGAAACGCTCAATCGAACCAAACAGTGCGCGGTGAATCATTACCGGACGCTTCAATGAACCATCGGCAGCCGCGTATTCAAGGTCGAAGCGTTCGGGAAGGTTGAAGTCGAGCTGAATGGTCGACATTTGCCAGGTACGGCCAATGGCATCACGAGCCTGAACCGAAATCTTCGGACCATAGAACGCTGCTCCGCCTGGATCTGGCACCAGCTCCAAACCGGTAGCTGCCGCAACGCGTGAAAGCGTGCCGGTCGCCCTCTCCCAGATTTCGTCGGAACCGACAAACTTCGGGTTACCCTCTTCGCGAGTTGAAAGTTCTAGATAAAAATCGGTTAGTCCATAATCGCGAAGCAAACCTAGGACGAATCCAATTACCGAAGTAAGTTCCTCTTCCATGTTTTCCTGGGTCACGAAAAGGTGTGCGTCATCCTGGGTTAGACCGCGAACACGAGTTAAACCATGAACTACGCCGCTCTTTTCGTAGCGGTAAACGGTTCCAAATTCGAACATTCGCAAAGGTAAGTCGCGGTATGAACGTGACTGGCTCTTGTAGACGAGAATGTGGAACGGACAGTTCATTGGCTTCAGGTAGTAGTCCTGACCTTGCTTGCGAACTATCCCGTTCTCGTCAACTTCTTCGTCCAACTTCATTGGCGGGAACATGCCATCGGCATACCACGCAAGGTGGCCGGAAGTTTCAAAAAGGCTCGACTTGGTGATGTGAGGTGAATACACGAAGTCGTAGCCGTTTTCCTCGTGACGCTTTCGGCTGTAGTCTTCCATCACTCGACGAATGATTCCACCCTTTGGGTGGAACACGGCAAGACCGGACCCAATCTCTTCAGGGAATGAGAACAAATCAAGTTCAGCACCAATACGTCGGTGATCGCGCTTTGCCGCTTCTTCTAGTCGCTCAAGGTGAGCCTTTAATTCATCCTTGGTTGGCCAGGCAGTTCCGTAGACGCGCTGAAGTTGCTTGTTAGCTTCATTGCCTCGCCAGTAAGCCGCAGCCGAACGCATTAGCGAATAGGCATTTCCGATCATGCGAGTATTCGGAAGGTGCGGACCTCGGCACAGGTCTTTCCAGACAGTTTCGTTAGTCTGCGGGTTGACGTTGTCGTAAATCGTTAGTTCACCGGCGCCAACCTCAGCAGCAGCATCCCCCACAGCGTCTGAGTTACCCTTCAAGCCAATCAGCTCCAGCTTGTAAGGCTCTTTACTCAACTCAACGCGGGCATCGGCATCGTTGGTAACTCGACGAACGAAACGCTGACCGGCACGAATAATGCGGTCCATCTCTTTTTCCAGCTTGCGAAGATCTTCTGGGGTAAAAGGGTCAACAACGTCGAAGTCGTAGTAGAAACCATCCTTGATCGGAGGGCCAATACCCAGCTTTGCTTCCGGGTTGATGTTCTGAACAGCTTGAGCCAAAACGTGAGCAGCTGAGTGGCGAAGAATGTTTAGACCATCAGGTGAGGTTATTTCAACACCCTCAACCTGGTCGCCAGAACTTACTGTATGAGCAAGGTCTTTAAGTTCTCCATTTACTCGGATGGCAACAATTGACCTGGATTCGAATAGCTTGAAGCCTGTGGTGTCACTCGGAACTTCACGAGCAGCGCCATCAACAGTTATCTTCAAATCACTCATTGGACCATTCTAACGATGGACCAATTAGGTGTGCCTTAGTGGAACATTCAGAATCTTTGGGGTTTAGTTGAACAATGGCTAAGAAAACAAAAACCCCGTATGAGGTTGAGGGCGCAATTATCGCCACAGAAGAGTTTCAAAAATCTTCCATGGCGCACAAACTCAACTGGTTACGCGCTGGTGTTTTGGGTGCCAATGACGGAATCGTTTCCACCGCTGGATTGATTTTTGGTGTTGCTGGCGCGACAGCTGGCCAAGCCAACGCTCCTCAAGCCATTTTTGTCGCCGGTGTGGCCGCCTTGGTCGCAGGTTCGATTTCAATGGCAGGAGGCGAATACACTTCGGTCAGTGCTCAGAAAGATTCTGAAATCGCTGCCATTGCCAAGGAGCGGAAGGAACTCAAAGACAATCCCGAAGCGGAGCTACGCGAACTCGCCTGGTTCTACGAACAAAAGGGCATGAGTCCGAAATTAGCCAAGGCTGTCGCCGAAGAATTGACGGAAAAAGACGCCTTAAGAGCCCATGCTGAAGCGGAACTCGGTATCTCTCACGACGAGCATGTGAGCCCTTCTGCTGCTGCAATCTCATCGTTCGTGGCTTTTGCTGCCGGATCACTGTTGCCATTACTAACTGCCACCGCTACCCCTTGGGCGAATCTAAGAATTCCTTTCACAGTTGCAGCAGTTATTTTGAGTCTCGGCTTGACCGGATATGTTGCAGCGCAAATTGGCGGAGCCAAGCCGTTACGAGCAATTCTTCGAAACGTTCTAGTTTCGCTGCTAACCATGGGTGTTACCTACGGTATTGGTTTATTAGTCGGCGGAGGCATCCCAGCCTAGGCTTCAGCAAGTAAACTGAAGACCGTGACCCAAGCAAAAAACTACGACGTCGTTTTAATCGGTGGCGGAATCATGAGTGCAACTCTCGGCACTCTTCTAAAAGAACTTTCGCCTAATCTCACTATCGCCATTTTCGAACGCCTCGACCAAGTTGCCTTGGAAAGCTCAAACCCTTGGAACAATGCTGGAACCGGTCACGCAGCTCTATGTGAACTGAACTACATGCCTAACGCAGAAGACCCAAGTAAGGCTATTCAGATCAACGAACAGTTCCAACTTTCACGCCAACTTTGGTCTTACCTGGTCGAAAAAAAGATTCTTGGCGACCCAAAAACTTTCATCAACTCAACCCCTCACATGACTTATGTGAAAGGCCAAAAAGATGTCGACTACTTAGCCAAGAGGTTTGAAACCCTAAAGAACCAGCCTCTTTTCGAAGGCATCGAATTCAGTAAAGACCAGAAGCAAATCGCCAAGTGGACTCCCCTGCTAATCGAAGGTCGCGACAGCAACGACGTTATCGCTGCCACAAGAATCGAATCTGGCACCGATGTTGACTTCGGCTCAATCACTAATCAACTCATTGAACACCTAAAAAACGTGGGCGTTGAGATTCACACTGGCAACGAAATCAAAAACCTAAAGAAAATCGGCAACGCTTGGACGGTAAAACACCAGCACGGTGAAGTGTCGGCCAAATTTGTTTTTGTAGGAGCTGGCGGTTGGGCTTTAAAAATGCTTCAAAAGTCTGGAATCAAAGAAGCTAAAGGTTACGGAACCTTCCCGGTATCGGGCGCCTTCCTTAGAACCAGCAACCCAGAACTTGTAAAGCAGCACCAGGCCAAGGTTTACAGCCAAGCCGCCGTAGGCGCTCCCCCAATGTCTGTTCCTCACCTGGATACTCGCGTTGTTGACGGTCAGACAAGCCTTCTGTTTGGCCCTTATGCAGGACTCAACTTCAAGTTCCTAAAGTTTGGTTCGATCTTCGACCTACCCCTATCAGTCCGCTTTGCCAACATAATCCCCTACCTATCGGTCGCAGTTAGCAACCTTGGTCTCATCAAGTACCTTGTCACCGAAGTAACCAAGAGCAAGAAGAAGAAGTTCGAATCACTTCAAGAATTTGTTCCAAACGCCAACCCCGCCGACTGGGAACTAATCGTCGCCGGACAACGCGCTCAAGTAATCAAAAAGGACGCCAAGAAGGGTGGAGTTCTTCAATTTGGCACCGAGGTGGTCTCGTCAGCCGATGGCAGCATCTCAGGGCTTCTAGGTGCCTCTCCAGGTGCATCTACAGCAGTTCACATCATGCTTGAAGTACTCCAGAAGAGCTTCCCTAACGAGTTCAAATCCTGGGAAAAAGATCTGAAGACGATGATCCCGTCCTACGGAACCGAACTAAACAAAGACGCCGTGGCGGCGAAGGCGTCACTAGCCGCCACGGCCAAGACCCTAAAGTTAAAGTCTTGACCAAGGATTTTCTAAAAATCGTCCCGAAAAAAATCAATAACTACTGAACAAATTAAGCTTGCGAACCAAACAAAACCTGCGAGCATAAGGCCGCTTCCGGCAGTCCTAAAAATGCCTTCAAAATTCCTTGTTGGAACAAACAAAGCAATTAAGAAGTGTGAAAAGGAAATGGCAATAAAGCTACTTGAAGAGTTCTGGGACTTTTTTCTATAGAGCAAACTGGCTATAACCAAGCTCGAGAAAACACCGAAAGCAAAGAAAGTCGAAAAACTGGGATTCAGGTCGAAATCACTCTGGTAAGGGTCCGTGCATACTTGGTGATCAGGGCATGAAACAGTATTGAAAGAGAAAATC
>JALQVK010000081.1 GCA_023260375.1 Rhodoluna sp.
CAACTGCGTCCCAGCCTGCTTGACCAACCAACTAGACGTTCAGAAGGAACCGCCCTGGACGTTCGATTCGCCGAAATAATTCGAATCGGCTTTGAAACAGATCAGACTCCAGAGAGTGTTTTGGCAAGACGAGCCGCCGCAACAGTTATCGTGGAGCAACTCAATCGCACCGGACTCATGGTCATCAAAACACTTAGCGAGGCTGGTTTTTGCAGATTTGAAACCACCGACTATGGCTTTATAAAGCGCGACGATATTGGCGAACTTAGTTTTAGCCCGACTCAGCTGGGAATTTCCAGGTTGGCGGCTACCCGAGAAATAATCAACTCGCAAACTGGAAAATTCGTCATTAATCATTCAAATCCAAAAATCAAAAAGGGCCTACGAATTTCCGTACTCAGCGCCATGCATCAACTGAATCCACGCAATTACCGTGCGGTTGAAAATCCTTACATTGCAATCGAGTACGGTATTGAGAATCTCAGAATCTCCCAAGCGATTGTTCCTGGACTAAGCCCCTGCCTCGGTTGCCGAGATCTCTGGTCTGCCGAGAATGATCCGAACTGGGCGGCAACGGCAATCCAACTCGCTGCCAGAAAAGACAACTTGGATGACGGCGCCGGGTTACTTATGGCATCAGCGATTGCTGCAAAAACAGTGTGTTTATGTGTCGACGGAGAAGGGAAAGGTTCAACCAGTGGTTACCAGGTAGATCTCAAAAACCGCTCGGTGCAACCTTACGGTTGGCAGTTTCACCCAGGATGCAGTTGCCGGTCTAGGAGTTTGTAACTAAATCTAGGAACCGAGATCTGGACTGCTCTCGACCGTTAATGGCATTTGTTCTAGCCGAACTAAGCGACAATTCTTTGCGGGCTCGCGTAATGCCAACGTAAAACAATCTGCGTTCTTCGTAAATCGCCAGATCCGTTCTTGCATAGCTAATCGGAAGCAGACCTTCATTTAGCCCAGCCAAAAATACGGAATCCCATTCCAGACCTTTGGCCGCGTGAATTGTCGATAATGTGACCGCGGCTTTCACCGGTTCATGTTGCGATCGGATACGTTCGTCAATTTCTTTCACAAAGTCAGCAATTGTTGAACCTTCGGGAAGTTCATCAACTATCGCAATAAACGAGTTGAGTGCTTCCCACTGTTCCCTCACCGAACCACTCTCAGCAGGTTCTTTGGACTTCCAACCGAGTTCGCGAGCCGCGTCCGAAACTATTTGATACAGCGGTTTGTCGGTTGGAAGAATAGTCTCCGCGCGAACTAAACGCACCAACTGAATGATTTCAGGACGATTGAAAAAGCGTTCGCCACCGCGCACCTGATAGTCGATGTTTAGATCCGCCAAAGCCTTTTCGAAAAGTTCAGACTGCGAATTGACGCGATAAAGTACTGCAATTTCGTTTGGCTTAATGCCTCTTGCTAGCTGGGACTTGATTGCTGAAGCAATTTCAGACGCTTCGGTTGCCGAATCTTTTGCCTCAAAAACTGTTGGTGTGGAACCCTGAGGACCTTGTGCTTCCAGTTCATCCATAGACGTTTCACCGCGAATCAAACGATTCGCCATTGAAATGATATTCGCCGTTGATCGATAATTCCTGGTCAAGGAAATTACTGAGGCATTCGGATAGGTAGATGAGAACTGCAAAAGGTGCGAGCTTGAAGCACCGCTGAACGAATAAATTGTTTGGTTAGGGTCGCCAACCACACAAAGGTCACTGCGGTCACCGAGCCAAGCCTCCAAAAGGGCCTGCTGTAGCGGTGAAATGTCCTGGTATTCATCCACTGTGAAAAATCGATACTGCTGCTGTACGTGAGCCAGAATTCTCGGTTCGGCCTGCAACATTCCGAGAGTGAGAAGCAGAACGTCTTCCCAGTCAAGTTTTTGAGATTTAATTTTGATTTCTTCGTAAACCTTTTGAACCTGGAGCAGTTGCTCCGGTTTCAATCCAGCGACGGCTGGGCGGTTGGAAACAACGGCCTCATAACTTTCAAGAGACTTCATCGTGTATTTTCGCCATTCGATTTCGGCGGCAATGTCGCGAAGCATTGCGGCATCGAATCTGATTTTCAAAGACTCCGCAGCCTCGGCAATAATTTTGCTTTTCGAACTTAGAACATTCGGCGCCGGGACACCTGCAAGTTGCGGCCAAAAGAACTCAAGTTGACTCAATGCGGCAGCGTGAAAGGTTTTGACCGCGACCCCCGGAATACCTAGCTGGCGCAGCCTGGCACGAAGCTCCCCTGCGGCTCTGCTTGTGTAAGTAAGGGCAAGAACTCGGTTAGCAGCGAAATGGCCTTTGGCGATACCGTAGGCAATTCGATGTGTGACCGTCCTGGTTTTACCGGTTCCAGCGCCAGCCAGAATGCAGGTTGGCCCAACCAGGCTGGTCGCAGCTTCTCGCTGCTCTGGGTCGAGTGCCTCTAAAAGTAGTTCGGGATCCAATTACTACTCCCCCGTAACCAATTCTTCTCCAAGCCAGTGCTCAATAATGGCACGGGCTATGGACAATCGGCCGGGCAATAACAATTCCTTGGCTTCCGCTTTCAATTCGGCTCTGGTAAACCAGCGAAGTTTCACAATTTCTTGGCCGTCCGGCATGACGTCGCCCGAAACGTACTCGGCAAGGTATCCGAGCATGAGCGCATAAGGGAACGGCCACGCCTGCGAACCTAGGTAACGCGGATTGGTTACCCAAACGCCGGCCTCTTCTTGCATTTCTCGAACCACAGCAGCTTCTAAAGATTCTCCAGGCTCCACAAAACCAGCCAAAATGCTGTAGCGGTTGTCCTCCCAAACGCCCTGAGAACCTAAAAGAATTCGGTCCTCCGAATCGATTACACCGACAATAATCGCCGGATCGGTACGCGGGAATAGTTCGAGTTCATCATCAAGGCAACGACGAACCCAACCTGCTCTTACGGAACTGGTCGAATTGCCGCACTTGGGACAGTACCGATGTGAGCCATGCCAATTAGAAAGAGCCAGTGCTTGGGTAAACACCGCAGCATCGCGTGGCGATAAACCTAGACCGCTGCGACGAAGACCATGCCAGTTTTCTGAAATCGGTTCAAGCTCGAACGCTTCGACGTCGGTAAGCATCGCCAACACCACCGGCAACGAGCTTTCTAAGTCCTTGCCCAGATAAACCAAATCCGAGTTCTTGGTGATCTGTGTGGGTGCATAAAACTTGAGTTCACCGCCAGCTGTAAGAAGCACCCTGCCTTCGCGCATTGGCAGAACCAAAGTCTGATGGTCTTTCCACAGTTCTTCGAATAGGGTTTCACGCTCGCGCGACAGGTAATCGCGGTCCAAAGCGGTGTGTGCCAAAGGCAAATTGAGGTTGAATTCAGTTGTCATGGCACCGCCTTTCCTTTGTCCGCAAGCGTGGCGTAACGCCGAAGCCGAGGTTGGTTCTCTTAATCTGAACTTATGGCAAGTTCTCCCTTGATTTTAGCGGCGCTGGCTAAGGCCGCTCTGCCCGGTGCAAAGTTCAGCAAGGTCAAAGGCCTTCCTCGAGAAAATGGTGAGCCGATCAACTCGGCACTCCTAACCGATTCCGAAGGCATTCAGTACATCGTGCGCGAATCTAGAAACGCCAAAGGAAACCTGAAACTTGCTACAGACACTCAATGCATTCGCGCGGTAAAAGGCGCCGGAACCCTACCGTTTAGTGTTCCTAATCTGGTTTCGGAATCGACCACTCCAGATGGCAAAACTTTACAAATACTCGAATTTGTTTACGGAGCAACAACCGATCTCGAAAATGTTCGCTCGACCGATCCTGAATTACGCGAAATCGGTTTGGCTATCGGCGCCATCCACTCGCTGAGCATCGACATGATCCGACAAGCCGGTCTTCCAGAATTTTCTTCGGCTGATACCCGTGAATCTCGAATCGCTGACCTAGACCGAGCTGCAGCTACTGGACGAATTCCTGCAACTTTGCTTCAACGTTGGGAAACTGCACTCGAAGATCTCGACCTGTTTCGGTTCCAACCAACTGTGGTTCACGGAAATTTGAACACCGGATCAATTCTTGAATTGGACGGCGAAGTTAGCGGTGTAACCAACTGGACCTCATTACATATCGGTGACCCAGCCGAAGACTTTGGAGTGTTTGCTTCAAACATCGATAACGACGTGATTGACGCCGTTAAATTGGCCTATTTCGAGCGTCGTGAAGAAGCAGATGCAAACCTGGCACAGCGCGCCACGCTTTACAGCGAACTCGCACTTGCCACCTACCTGGTGAAGTCGCTATCGGAAGGCCGAGCCGAAGACGCCGACTGGGCCGCAGGTGAACTTGAGGCTATTGCTGCCATGGTCGAGGGTGGCACTGCTCGCCTTCTATCCAAAGTGACTTTCACCAGCACAGCGCCTCTGGTAGCTGAAGGCGTTGAAGAGTTGGTTGTTTCAGACTCACACACCATAGTTACTGAAGCTCCCGAGGATGTCGATGTGAGCGATTTGAAGACTCGCCCGATTGAACTGCCTACCAGCGCAGACGATCAACTCTTTTAGTCGACAACCTGTTCTAGTACCGAATCCCAAAGAGCGATAAGTTCTTGCTCACTTGGAACAACCTCTGGTTTGATTTCGAGTTGGTCGGCTACGTAGTAAAGGCACACTTCGATTTTTGCGGGATCCACTTTATGTAGTCGAGCAAAAGCCATTCGATAGAGAGCTAACTGAAGTGCTCGGTCGGCAACCTCTTTTTCGCCAACAGGGGGCTTTCCCGTTTTCCAGTCGACAATCTCGTAACCAGTTTCGGTTTCGAATACGGCATCCAACTTACAAATGAACGTGTTGCCCTTTATGGTTACTTGAATTTCGCCTTCAATGGCAAATGGCTTCATTGTGGCAAACCTAGAATTCTCAAAGATTGTTCTAAGTTCTTCGAGAGTCTTGGTGGTTGCTTCATCTTCCGGAGCTAACTCCACTGCGTCAAGTTCATCTGAGTTGGATAGAACACCGAACCGTTGCTCCACCCAGGCGTGGAACAAGGTTCCGGCCATGGTCTGTTTATACGGCTGCTCAGGCATCGGTCGGCGGTTCTTTTCGGCAAGTTTTGGTAACTCGTAAACAAACTCTTTAAACCGTGAGGCTGGAATTCGAACCGGAAGCTTCACCTGTGTAGAACGCTCCCGCAACAAGACGCGCTCTTCGATCAGACGATTAATCTGTTCATCCCACTTAGTTCGAGATGGTTTGCCATCCAGTGCTTCAAGAACAGCCTCTTTGGCCGCCATGACTCTTGGGCGATGGTGCAAACCAAGCGGCTCCATTGGCCACTTCTCGGTAAGGAGAGATAGATCCGTTGGATTGGTTTCCAACTCCGAGTAAGTGGGTAAAGGGTTTTCCGGGTCACCGGTGTGGTCGATTACATTGATTCTTGGGTCAATCAAGGTAGCCGCCTCCAGGAGGAATGGGCTCGGCACCGACTTACCTTTGACGCCAGGCTTCCAAAGCGAACCGCTTAGAAGTAATTCCTTCTTCGGACGGGTAAATGCCACGTAAGCCAAACGGCGCTCCTCGCGCATCAAATATTCGATTTGGTCAACCCGTTGGAATTCGGTAATCAGCTTCTTGGCGTCGTTCTGTTCACTGCAACCAGACAATTGCACGGTTGGCAATGAATTGGCATCTCCACGCAACGCAAATGGCATCTTGCCGGCACTCATCCAGCCGGAATCGGTCTGGTATTGAATCGATGGAAACGTGGTTTCAACCAATCGAGGAACCACAACGTAATCCCACTCGAGACCTTTTGATGTGTGTGCAGTAATAATTTGAACAACTCCACGACGACCGTGAATTGCTGGTGTTTCGAAACGCTCTTGGCTCGCTGCGTACTCGAGCCATTCCAGGAAGCCACCGAGGGTGGCATTGCCACTTTCTGCATAGCCGCTGACCACGTTTGAGAAAGCGTTTAGGTTAGCGAGCGGCTCAACTCGATTTGGGTTCGCTGTCAGTTCGATGTCTAGCCAAAGCTCTTGCTCAACGGCACGAACGAACTCGGGCAGTGGCATACCGGTTTGCTTGCGAAGCTCACGAAGGAGCCCTGCACAATTCTTGAGTGCGGCCAGACCTTGTGGGCTAAAGTCTGGAATTCGGTCGTTGTCTTCTTCATCCAACAGGTAGTCGAGTGCATCAATGATTGACGATTCGGCTTCGGCCCCACTGATTTTGTTACTGCTTCGGGTGTAAAACTCGGCAACCTTGCGGGCGTAACGATTTAGTCGCTGGAGGTCCTTTGGTTGAACTTGCCATCTAGGCCCAGCAAGCAAACGCATTAGGTAGGCTCCTGCATTCGGGTAGTGAATGACGCGAAGGGCTGAAACCAAGTCGACGATTTCCGGAGACTCCAATAGTCCGCCAAGGCCCACTACTTCAACGTTTAGCCCAGCCTGACGAAGTTCATGTTCGAAGACGGCCATCATATTGCGACTTCTCATTAAAACCGCTGCGGTTGGCAACTCACCTTCGGCATTTGGGACCATTCGGTCCAAAATCCACTGGGCTGCAAACTTGGCTTCATTAGAAACTTCATCGGCAAACTTAATTGTGATCAGACCATCTTTAGCAAAACTTGAGGGGCGCAAAGGCTTCACATTTACCTTTGGCAGAGCCGGACGATTTGCTAAAAACTTGGCTGGCTCGTTGAGTGGTGCCAGAATACGGTTTGCTAAATCAAGAACCACCTTCGGGTTTCGCCAAGATGTGGTGAGCGTGAGCTGAGGAACTTCCTGCCCAGCCACCCCAAAAAGCTGGAGGAAGTCTGCCAGGTTTGAAGCGCTGGCTCCGCGCCAACCATAAATCGATTGGTTAGGGTCGCCGACCGCGAGGACTGATTTGCCTGCAAAAATGCCGGCAAGTAGACGGGTCTGAAGAGTGCTCGTGTCTTGGAATTCGTCCAAGAGAATTTGAGTGTATTGAGTGGTCTCCCGAGCGATAACGGTATCTCCGAGTTCGCGCACAGCGCGTTCGGCCAGCGCAACCTGGTCGGAATAGTCGATGTAACCGCGTTTGCGTTTTTCTTCAATGAAAGCCTGGGCCAAGTTTGCAAGCATCGGTGTTTCAAGTGAACCGGAGAACAAATCTAGTAGTCCAGCAGCGATTGGCTGCTCGGGAGATGTCTTGGTTTTGGCAGATGGTGGCAGTTTGACCAATGACTGATAAAAACCATTTATGTGTGCTTCGATTTGGTCGGCAGTGACCCCGTGGTCATTCATAGCGCCAGCTAGGTTCAAGACATGACTGACGATTTTGCTCAACGCCATTTCTGTGTCAATCAGTCTGGCATCAACCATTTCCCCGTACTTGACTACAACTTCGCGGGCCAATTGATATCGGCTGGCTTCGGTTAGCAGCGTTGCGTCGTCTTCGTAACCAAGAGCCAATGCGTAATCGCGGTAGAGGGAATTCGCATACGAGTTGTAAGTCGTGATGTTCGGGGCGGCAAAAGCCTTATCTTCAAATGGCCAAAGTTCGGTTTTGGATAGGTCGTTTAGTGCGTTATTGATTCGCTTAGACAGCTCCGAAGCGGCCTTGCGAGTGAAGGTTAAACCGAGAATTTGGTCTGGGGAACAAATACCGTTAGCAACCAGCCAAACCACTCGCGTGGCCATGAGTTCAGTTTTACCGGAACCTGCTCCAGCCACAACTAGGGTTGGCCCGGTGGTTGAAGCATTTTCTACAGCTGCTACCTGCTCCTCGGTTAGGCGAATGCTGTTGTCCTGTTTGAATACCTGATAGGCCTGATCTGCCGAAACTTTTCTAACCTGCATAAGACACCGCCGGAGTTAGCAGTATGCTGCATTTGCCGTAACCGTTTGGATCGGTGCAGTGCGTGCCTATGTTTGCTTGGAAGAGGGCGTCCTGCGCCGACATTCCAATAATTGCGTCGTCGATAATCGCTCTCATTGATTTCTGAAGTTCTTCGTTTTCGGTAAGTGATTGCTGAGCATTGGATGAATACTTCTTTCCACCCACAAGCAAAAGTGCAGCACCTTCAAGATGCGCCGGCTGATCGATGATCTGGTCAAACTGGTTTTCAATAAAAGCCAACTGGTACAAACCCAACTGGGAATTTTCGTCTGCTTTGCCGCTGGCATAGGTCTTGAGGTCAACAATCATTACCTGACCATCTGGACCCTGCTCA
>JALQVK010000098.1 GCA_023260375.1 Rhodoluna sp.
GATGCCAACATGGCTGGCAACGTTAGTCGCAGCATTTTCTGGCCAATTCCGAACGTCGATTCCTCGCTGGTTTACTTCGCTAAGCGCGATGAACCAATGGGCTCCGAAGACCTGAGAGTGAAGACCTTTGCGGTAATCGACGGTGCCTTCTCACAGCGTCGCAAAACCCTTCGCCAAGCCCTTGCTGACCTTGCCGGTTCACCAGCCGCAGCCGAAGAACTGCTGGTCAAAGCTGGGGTTAGCCCGCAGGCCCGTGGCGAACAATTGGTCATCGACGACTTCATCAAGATTGCGAAACAGTTATGAACGAGCTTCCTCCACCAAGCCTCGGAATTGGGCGCGACAAAGACATAGTCACGGTTGAAATTTCATTTTCATTTGGCGCAGAGTCGGCTCGAGTCTTTTCGATTCTTGGCGACGAAGGTCAGTGGCCGGAAGAACTACCAGTTCGCATTCTGAAGCGTCAACCTCACAGCAAACTGATTGTGGCGTTGCCAGATTTCACCAGAGCCGAGCTAGCAATCCAGCCGACCCCAGAAGGTTGCGAAATAGTTTTGCTTCACGACTTAATCAAGTCGGCTGATGATGCAAAAGAATATCGAAAAAGCTGGAATGCATGGTTCAGCCAAATTGAGAATAGGGTGTCCCTGTGATCACCGCCAGCGCACCAGGCAAAATCAATCTCTACTTTGCGGTGGGTCCTAAGTTAGCCAATGGCTACCACGAGGTTTGCAGTGTTTACCTAGCTCTGAATCTCAGGGAACTCGTCTCGGTCGAAGAATCACCCAAATACTCCATCGAAGTTTCGGGAAACATCAACAACCTGCCTTCGGTTCCAACCGACGAAAGCAACCTGGTTGTGAAAGCTGCCAAGCTGGTCACCGACGAAACCATCGCGTTCAAAATCAATAAGCAGGTGCCAATTGCTGGCGGAATGGGTGGTGGTTCGGCAGATGCTGCTGCGGCACTCGTTGCAGTCAGTGCGCTAGTTGAAACCCATGTTCCGCTCGATTCAGTGAAACTTGGCGCCGATGTACCGTTCGCATTAATTGGGGGAGTAGCACTCGGAACCGGCGTTGGTGAGGAGTTGACTCCACTAACGCTCAAAGGAAAACTTCACATCGTGCTGATTCCAAGCGAAGGACAGCTCTCAACTCCTGTGGTTTACAACCACTTGGACGAACTGAGAGAAAACGCCGACCTCATTCCTGAAACCGCGCCAACCCGGCCGACCGAACTCATCGAAGCTCTCGAAGCCGGCAACGTCGACGAAATAGCTAAGTTGGCTCACAACGACCTTCAGTGGGCTGCGCTTTCGTTAAAGCCGGAATTACAAGAAATCATTGACCGCGCGAAGGCTTCCGGAGCACTGACCGCAATGGTGTCGGGCTCCGGACCAACCGTGTTCGCAATCGCCCGCGATCAACTTTCCGCCAACCAAATTGCCGCCGAATTCGGTGGCACCGCAATCGTTACCACCGGACCTTCCGCTGGCGCAAAGATAGAGGCCTAATGGCACACCTGCTTGGAGCCGAGACCATAAGTCTCGAGTTCCCAACCAAAACCGTGTTCGACAACGTGACCGTTGGGGTGAACGACGGCGACCGCATTGGCGTGGTTGGACGTAACGGTGATGGCAAGTCGACTCTCCTCAAGCTGCTCGCTAAGACTCACCAGCCAGACTCTGGCCGAGTTACCTATCGCGGTGGATTGACGGTTGGCATGCTGACTCAGGTTGACACTTTTGCGGGTGCGACCACTATTGGCGAAGCTGTGGTTGGTCACCGACCTGAACACGAGTGGGCTGGCGATCCAAAGGTTCGCGATGTACTTTCTGGGCTGCTCACAGATCTCGACTGGTCCAAGCGCATCGACGAACTTTCCGGCGGTCAGCGTCGTCGTGTTGCATTAGCCGCGTTACTGGTTGGCGACTGGGACATCCTGATGCTTGATGAGCCAACAAACCACCTAGATGTTGAAGGTGTTGCTTGGCTTGCCAATCACTTGAACAACCGTTGGCCGGCTAATCAGGGTGGGTTACTGGTGGTCACTCACGACCGTTGGTTCCTGGACGCAGTGTGTAATTACACTTGGGAAGTCCACGACGGAATCATTGAGCCGTTCGAGGGTGGATATGCCGCCTATATCTTGCAGCGAGTCGAGCGCGATCGCAGTGCCGCCGCCTCGGAATCGCGTCGTCAGAATTTGCTTCGAAAAGAACTTGCCTGGCTTCGTCGTGGTACACCGGCTCGAACCGCTAAGCCGAAATTCCGCATCGACGCCGCCAATGAACTAATTGCGAACGAGCCCAATCCACGCGACCGGGTT
>JALQVK010000117.1 GCA_023260375.1 Rhodoluna sp.
GTTTATCTTCTGGGTTCGTGTTTGATTTACGCTTCTTCCGCGCATTTGCCACTTTGGGTTTCAGCAACGGTGTTGGCTGTGGGCATGGTTGTTCACACTTTTGGTGAACTCTACGCAGCAGCCGGTTCGTGGAGCATCGGATTCGACCTTGCTGTTGAAAAACACATGGGTCAGTATCAGGGTGTTTACTCACTTGGTTGGGGTTTGGGCGGAACTCTAGGACCGGTCTACATAACTTCGATGACCCTAGGCTTAGGTGTGCTCGGCTGGGCAATTATGGGCTTGGTGTTCTTGGCCAGTGGAGTTCTAATGTTTTGGTTAGTAAAGGCCCACCCGAAGTTTGCAGCCTAGCGGCCGTACTTTTGAAGCAGGGCGTCGACGTCGTTGCTCTTCATATCGATCCAATTCTTGACCGCAAGCTGGCCCCAGGTTGGGGTTCCGTTCAGCAGTGTGCCGATTTGGTCTACCGAGTCCTTTAGCTTTATCGAAGCCGCTTTCTCTTTAACAGCTCGCAAGGTATCCAAATACTGGTTTCGGCAAGGCTTGAAATTTAGGCAGCGAGTGAACATTACTCCGCGACTTTTAGTTTGAATTCCAAAGTTGTCGTAAATCAAGGGGTAGCCAATTGAAGTTGCATCCATCTTGAAGTTGTATTCAAAGGTTTCATCGGTGCCAGTAGGCATCATCGTGAAAACACCCATGCTATCTGACCGCAGATAGTAGTTATTGATAATCGCGCCCGAGTAACTGTCCCAGGCTGAAACAAAGTTGTCTACTGCCCACATCCGAATGAATTCGTCGCGGTCGGTGTATCGATCCATGGCAAGCCACCATTCGGCGTTGTCCGCCAACTTTTGAATCGACGAAAGCGCGCGAAGATCCAACTTGTTTGGAACCGACTTCCAACCTTCTTTTACTTCGAAAACCGCGTTATCGCATTGGTCGGTACCTTTGGATGCGCCTGGCTTGGTAACGTCGGTCCAGTGTTTGCAGGGTTCGTAAAGGTGTTGGGTGTGACCTTCAAAATTGCGTTCAAGGAATGCATCGTCGTATGGCTCGATGATTGCGAAAAGCCCTTTGTCTAATGTGCGACCACCAATTACCACGGTGACTTTGGCGTACCCAACTCGAGGGGCTGGAACGTTCATCGCGTTGTAAAGCCGGTAGGAAGTGTATTCGTGAATCTTCGACTGGTCTTGGGTCATTGAATTCAAGGTAAGTGACTTACCAAGGAACGGCAGCTTGATGGCTCCATCTTGACGGAACTTCACGCGCAGACTTGGTCGGCTCGAAACCAGGCTTGGGTTTTGTTGCAGCGTGCTTGTGCCTTTTAGGTGAAAGTCGACGGGAAGATTGGTCAATTTCAAGGTGCCGGACTCGTTGCTGATTGCGAAACGAGCCGGAACTGCAACCTTGGGCGCACCCGCAAGTTTTCCCGCTGATTTCTCGGACAGGGTGATTGTTATTTGGCTAATCGATTTGTCTGTGAAAATATCCGCGGTTTGGTTTTTGGCTTCACTGGGCGAAATTGCAAAAAAACTTAGGACAAGGGTCGATACCGCGATTAGACCCCTGATTTTCATACTCCAATCTTAACAACTCAACCTGTGAGCGAATTGGGTAGTCTTTGACCATGATCAACAAAGCGGTTGACCTCGCGCGCAAAGCCCAGGTCGAATGGGTTAAAGTCCCTGTGCGTGAACGTGCTGCGATTTTCCGCAAGTTCTCGAAACTGGTTTTGGAACGCCAAGCCGAAATCATGGACGTCCTTCAGGAAGAGACTCACAAGAACCGCCTAAGCGCGTTCGAAGAAGTTCTCGACACCGTTCAGTTGACTCATTACTACGGACGGCATTCCGCCAAATTTTTGAAAGACAAAAAGCGCAGCGGAGCTTTTCCAATAATCACCAAGACTCGTGAAGTACACCGCCCGATTGGTGTGGTTGGTGTTATCACCCCTTGGAACTATCCGTTCACCCTGCCTTCAACCGACGTTGCCCCAGCGGTAATCGCTGGCAACACGGTGGTCCTGCTGCCGGATGAACTAACCCCTAAGTGTGCCGACCTAATGCTTTCGCTTATGCGTGAGGCTGGTTTACCCGATGGTGTGGTCACAATCGTCCACGGTGGTGGAAGAGTTCACGGAAGCGAACTCATCAACGCGGCGGACTTCATTATGTTCACCGGTTCAACTGCAACCGGCCGAATAGTTGCTAAACAGTGTGCCGAGCGTTTGATTGGTTTCTCTGGCGAACTTGGCGGAAAGAACCCAATGCTGGTTCTATCCGATGCCGATGTTGCAAAAACCGCGAAGGGTGCGGTTCGTTCTTGCTTTGCCAACAGCGGCCAACTTTGTGTCAGCATCGAGCGCATTTATGTGGTTGAGAAACACTACGACGCGTTCTTGAAAGCATTTGTCGCTGAAACCGAAGCCATGAAACTCGGCGACGGCAATGATTGGGAAATCGACATGGGTCCACTAATCAGTGAAAAGCAGTTTGTTCGAGTTCGCGACCAGGTAACCGATGCAATCTCTAAGGGAGCCAAGCTTCAAACCGGAGGCAGAGTGCGAGCCGACATCTCACCAACCTTCTTCGAGCCAACGATTCTCACCAACGTCTCGGACGACATGGACCTCAGCCGCGGTGAAACCTTTGGTCCAGTTGTGGCGATTTACAAGGTAGCCACCGATGACGATGCGATTTGGAAAGCCAACGACACCGACTACGGTTTGAACTCGAGCGTTTGGGGTGGGGCCGCAGCTTTGAAGGCGGCACCTCAATTGGAGTCGGGAACCGTAACGGTGAACGAGGGTTTCAGCGCCAGTTTTGCCTCTCATGATGCTCCGATGGGTGGAATGAAGACTTCCGGTGTTGGTCGCCGACATGGTCGTCAGGGTTTATTGAAGTACACCCAACCTCAAACCATTGCCGTGCAAAGACTGATCGGCATCGCGCCAATTGGTAAACAGACCAACCAAGCTTTCGCAAAGTTGGTAACCGCCCTTCTAGGAGTTTGGAACCGAATCAGATGAATTACAAAGTTTCGCTAAGTGGTGCGCGTGCTCTTATTACCGGTGGTGCTTCTGGCCTCGGCCGGCAACTTGCCATTCAGTCCGCAGCCAAAGGTTCGCACGTCATCATCTGGGACATGAACCTGGACGCCGCCAAAGCGGTAGTCGCCGAAATTACAAAAAACGGAGGCACTGCCGAAGCTCACAAGGTAGACATCACCGACCGCGAAGCTGTCAACAAGTTGGCTCTAAAGGTTGGTGCGGTTGATTTGCTTTTCAATAACGCAGGTGTGGTTTCCGGCGACTGGTTCCTAGATCTCGACCCCGCCTCAATCGAGCGCACCTATCGGGTGAACGTGCTCTCGCTCTATTGGATGACCCAGGCTTTTCTACCAGCCATGGTCCAGGCAAACAATGGTTGCGTGGTCACCATCTCGAGTGCTTCGGGAATGCTCGGAGTTGCCAAGCTCACCGACTACGCTGCTAGCAAATTCGCTGCCTTCGGGTTCATGGAGTCTTTACGCTCCGAACTTCGCATGAAGCGCAGCTCGGTCAATACCCTGACCGTGTGCCCGCACTACATCGGCACCGGGATGTTCGATGGCGTCCGATCTAAATTCCCGCGACTACTTCCAATCCTCGAAGAAGCTAAGGTGGCTGCCAAAATCCTGGCTTCGGTTGAAAAGGGCAAGGCTCAGTTGGTTATGCCAAGCTTTGTGAACGTGATTCCGGTTACCCGCATTCTTCCGGTTCGCGCTTTTGACAAGGTAGCCGACTTCTTTGGTGTCAACCGAACCATGGACCACTTCCGCGGTCGCAACAAGTAACTACGTAGCGTTAGTGAGAAATTCTTCGACGCGGTCTCGACCGAGTCCGTCGAAGTATCGA
Organism: Rhodoluna sp.; assembly: GCA_023260375.1. Classification (GTDB taxonomy): domain Bacteria; phylum Actinomycetota; class Actinomycetes; order Actinomycetales; family Microbacteriaceae; genus Rhodoluna. The sequence continues at coordinate 3,902 of JALQVK010000117.1, forward strand.
AGCGACTGAGCCGAGAGTTCTCTGCGAAGTTTCTGATCGGTTAGTAACCGAGTGATTTGCTTGGCCAATTCGCCAGCCTTTTCAACGCCGGCGCCACTTAGGTTATTGGTAAGCGTGAGACCGTTTTCAGCAAGCTGGTTTAGCGAGAATTCCTGATTATCAACCACCGAAAGCAACAGGGCTGGAACCCCAAGACTGCAAACATCCCAGGCGCTGGTGCCGGCTGCCGAAATCACTACATCGATACCTTCGTAGTAGTCGGTCAGTTTTGGGGTCAGGCCAATTACGTTGACCTTTGTAAGGTTGGAACCAAGCGCCGAACGAATCGAACTGTGCGAAGTTTCCGGCGCAATGAAGGTTGCCTCAAACGGAACCTCAACTTTGGAAAGCGCCTGTGCGAGCAGTGGGCTGTAGCCGTAAGGGTCGGAGCCTCCCAGGAACACCAAAACCTTTGGCGGGCTGCCAATTATGGTTTCAGGGTGTGCTCGCTTTTGAGTTAGCACGCCATCTCGAACTAGTGCGAATTTACTTCCAGCTAACAGCTTGGCTTCAACCTCGCTCGGCCAGTTCAACTTTTCGGAGAACAGATTGGTGTCCAGGTATGCGCTCGCGGTGATTCCCCTCGCATCTCCATCAACAATCGCCAGCACCGGAAGCTGCTCATTGACCGCACTTATCTGCTCCGACGGGATTTGGTAAGAATCAACAATTATCCAGTCGGCATCAAAGCCTTCAAGTTGCTCGAGGCTCAGTTCGTCTGCAGAAACTCGGAAAAGCTCAACACCGGAGGAAGTTATTGCCGATTCCAACCAAGCAATCTCGGACGAGTTAGTGAATAACCCAACTCGGTGACCTTTACTAAGTAGCTTTTCGGCCAGCGACAGACAGCGCATAACGTGGCCTGTTCCCTGAACCACTCCAGCGTCGGCGCGAATCGCGAAAATCAATGGCCGTCCTCGATCAAAATTCGTTCTGGGTGGAGCTCAAGCAACTCCAAGATATCGGCGCTATCGAAGTCGGGCTTGCTTGGGTAAAGCTCGCTGTAAACCCAGAGTGCGAAGTCGTAGTCTTCCGGGTTGTCAACTGTCCAGCGCAGGTGGCTGTTGTCTGCAGTCCCGGCGTAGTTAGTCAGGGTGAATTCACCAGGACGTTTATAAAAACCGAGAGTCACGTGCTCATGCTCGTCGTCGGAAAGTTCCAATTCCGAGAGGCGGTCAAGTGCAGCCACGGTAAATACTTCGGCATCCAACCCGCGCGGGAAGGTTCTGGAAATCACGTTCGAGGTGTAATCAACCTGCGTTTCAACGTGCTGCTCAATAATTCCATCAATCACTGCTGGGTCGGTTAGCGGGCAGTCGGCAGTCAGTCGCACGATGTGCGTTGGGTTGAAATCCTTGCGAAGGGTTTGGAACCGAGAAAGCACGTCGTCAAGGGAACCTCGGAACACTTGGTAGCCGGCGGAAGTCACGGCCTCGGCAAGGGGATCATCGCTGGTTTCCGTTGAAGTCGCAACCACGATCTGGTCGATCATTTTGCTGCGAGAAATTCGCTCAAGTTGGCGAATCACCATCGGCTCTCCGAGAACGTCTTTGAGAACCTTTCCAGGCAACCTTGTCGACGACATGCGGGCCTGAATCACTGCAAGAATCATGGACACCTCTGCCTACTTAGGACTCACAAAAAGCCCTTATGTTAGGCTCAATCTAGTCAATATTGCCTGAATAGATGCGGAAAAACATGTCAATTCTGAAGAATTCGACCATTCTGATCACCGGTGGAACCGGCTCGTTTGGTAAAGCGTTCATCGAGTACGCGCTTGCGAACCTTGAGCCGAAGAAAATCATCATTTTCAGCCGCGACGAACTGAAGCAGTACGAAGTTCGCCAGCTATTCAACAATGACTCACGTCTTCGCTTCTTCATCGGCGACATCCGCGACCAACACCGTCTTGGCCGTGCCATGCACAATGTTGACTACGTGGTTCACGCAGCAGCTCTAAAGCAGGTAGACACCGCCGAGTACAACCCGTTCGAATTCGTGCAGACCAACATCATTGGTTCGCAGAACGTTATCGAAGCTTCGATCGACGCTGGAGTTAAGAAGGTTGTTGCACTTTCAACCGACAAGGCTTCTAGCCCACTAAACCTTTACGGTGCGACCAAACTTGCTGCAGACAAACTATTCCAGTCGGGAAACCACTACGCAGCCAGTTACGTAACCCGCTTCAGCGTGGTTCGCTACGGAAACGTAATGGGCTCACGCGGCTCGATCGTTCCTTTCTTCAAGAAGCTAGCTGCAGAAGGTCAGTCACTTCCAATCACCGACAACCGCATGACCCGTTTCTGGATCACCCTTCCAGAGGCCGTTCAGTTCGTGGTGGACTCATTCGACCGCATGGTTGGGGGCGAGCTTTACGTTCCAAAGATTTCTTCGATGCGCATCATGGACTTGGTTGAGGCCATTGCACCAGGTTCAAAGACCCACGAGATCGGCACCCGCCCAGGCGAGAAGCTTCACGAGGAAATGATTTCGGAAGACGACTCACGCCGCACCCTAGACCTAGGCGACCGCTACGTAATTCTTCCAACCATCGCCGAGTGGGGCTTCGTGGCTCCTAAGGGCGAACCGGTTACCGATGGTTTTGCTTACCGTTCAGACACCAACCCTGAGTGGTTGAGCGTTCAGGACATGCGCGACCTCCTCGAAGAGGCTTAAAACTCGTGGCCATTCCGTACGGTCGCCATTCCATCAACCAGGACGACATCGATGCAGTTGTCGAAGTTCTAAAAGGTGACTGGCTTACCACCGGACCGAATGTCACAAAATTCGAAGCCGAGATTGCCAAACGTTCCGGCACTCAAGACGCAGTAGTAGTTTCGAATGGAACCGCAGCACTTCACGCCGCTTACCGCGCCGCGGGCATCAAGGCTGGCGACGAAGTCATCACCACCCCAATGACCTTTGCTGCTACCGCAGCAGCTGCCATGGCCGAGGGCGCCAAGATTGTCTTCGCCGACATCGACTCAGACACCGGAAACATTTCGGTTGAGTCGGTTGCCAGCCTAATCACACCGCGCACCAAGGTAATCGCCGGTGTCGACTACGCCGGTCACCCAATTGATATCGACGAGTTGAAGAAGCTCGCCCACGACAACGGTGCACTGCTGGTTGAAGATGGAGCTCACTCGATTGGCTCGACCTATAAGGGTCGTCCGGTCGGAGAAGACGCCGACCTCACAACTTTCTCGTTCTTCCCAACCAAGAACATGACCACCGGCGAAGGCGGTGCCGTGGTTTCGCCTCGCGCCGATCTGCTGGACCGAGCACGCAAGTTCCGCATGCACGGACTGGTTCGCGACAAGGCAATTCAGCGTTACCCGAACGAGGGCGACTGGCACCAGGAGATTCACGAGGTTGGACTCAACTACCGTCTGCCAGACATTCTTTGTGCCCTCGGTTCATCGCAGCTTGAGCGCCTGGACACTTTCAAGGCGAAGCGTCGCCACATCTTTGAGGCTTACCAGGCAGCATTCGCCGACCTCGATGGCGTGATCCTTCCAACCAAGCGCGACTACGTTGACCCGATCTGGCACCTTTACCCAATTCGTGTCCCAGCCGGTGAGCGCAAGCGCATCTTCGATTACATGCGAGCCAACGGTGTGATTGTTCAGGTGAACTACATTCCGGTTTACTGGCACCCAGCCTTTGAAGACCTCGGCTACAAGCGCGGCCTCGCACCAGTTTCTGAAGAGTATTACCGTGGTGAGATTTCGCTACCGATGTATGCCGATCTCAGTGAAGCTGATTTAGCGCGCGTCATTGAAGTATTCCGCGAAGCCGTCCTGGCCTAATTAGAGGTATTTCACCAGTGACAGCACTTCGCCGTCTGACGTGATTTCGTAACCGCTCTTTTTGAAGATGGCAATTGATGCCGGGTTCGTAGCTTTGATTTGAGCCAGAATTCGGTTCAGTCCCAGCTCCTCTTTGGCCCAAGTCGCGGCCAATTCCAAAAGCAGACCACCAACACCTTGCCCACGCTTTTCTGGGCTGACCGTGATCGAGATTTCGGCGGTGTCGCCGATGTCGTCGAAGCGAACTGTTCCAAACGATTCTTCACCGTTTGAGGCAACCAAAAGGTGTCTGGCCGGGTTGGCGAGAACCGATTCGAACCACCGAACGTGGTCTTCCCAGGCCACAGGCTCGGAAACCAGGCTCATCGCAACCGTGGTTGGGTCGTTTCGCCATTCGAAGAGCTGGCGACAATCATCCTGTGATGCCAAACGCAACGCAATAGAATTAGCCAAGGTCACCTCAATAAAAGGAACATATGAGCCCCAAGTCTAACGCCGACAGCGGAAAACCATTCATCATCGCTGAGATTTCCGGCAACCACAATGGCGACCTTGAACGTGGCCTAGAGATCGTTCGCGCAGCCGCTGCAGCCGGAGCCAGCGCAGTCAAGATCCAGACCTACACCGCCGACACCATCACCCTGCCGGTCAGCACCCCAGCCTTCAAAGTGAGCGAAGGCCACGAACTTTGGGGCAACAAAACCCTTTACGAACTTTACGAAGAAGCGCACACCCCGTGGGAGTGGCACAAGCCAATCTTTGACCTCGCCAAAGAGCTCGGCATGCAGGCGTTCAGTACCCCGTTCGACGAAACTGCCGTTGACTTCCTGGAGTCGCTAGATGTTCCGCTTTACAAGATTGCTTCTCTAGAAATCGTTGACCTTCCGCTTATCAAGCAGGTTGCTCAGACCGGTAAGCCAATGATTCTCTCGGTTGGTACCGCTTCGATCGGTGAAGTTGCCGATGCTGTTGAGGCAGCCCGCGACGGCGGTTGCACCGATCTAACCCTGCTTGCCTGCACCAGTTCTTACCCAGCTAAGCCTGAAGATGCGAACCTGCTTCGAATCCCTGCGCTTGCCGAAATCTTCAACGTCAAGGTTGGCCTTTCGGACCACACCCTCGGTATTGGAGTATCGGTTGCCGCCGTTGCTCTTGGCGCAACCGTAATTGAGAAGCACGTAACTCTGCGCCGTGCCGATGGCGGAGTTGACTCTGCGTTTTCGCTCGAGCCAGAAGAACTTAAGGCGCTCGTCGACGAATGTAACGCAGCCTATGTTGCTCGTGGCTCGGCACACGTCTGGACCACCAAGGCTGAAACCGAATCGCTACGCCTACGTCCTTCGCTTTACGTAACCAAGGCGGTCAAGGCTGGCGAACTGATCTCACACGAGAACGTTCGCTCGGTTCGCCCTGCCGGTGGTCTGCCTCCGAAGGATCTACCGCTGGTGATTGGTCGCCACTTCTCCCAGGACGCCGAAATCGGCACGCCTGTGGAGTGGTCACTTATTAATGACTAAGCGGGTCGTCAGACCAGACATCCAGTTCCTCAGGATGGTCGCGGTCCTGATGGTCACCCTGTTTCACTTCTGGCCAACTCGCCTGCCCGGCGGCTTTGCTGGCGTCGATGTCTTTTTTGTAATTTCCGGTTACCTAATTTCCAGCAGCCTCATCAAGGCGATTCAGAGCGAAGGCGGCCTGAAGCTCGCAAAATTCTGGGCTGGCCGTGTGCGCCGATTGTTACCGGCAGCCATCGTGGTTTCTACCCTCGCGTTCATTGCACTTTTTGTTTTTGTGAACCCAGCCCAGCGCATCTCCTCGATTCAGCACTTCATTCCGAGCTTCCTCTACTACGAGAACATCCAACTGCAGTTTGACTCGGTCGACTACTTCGCCGACCCAAACCCGAGCATCTACCAGCACTACTGGAGCCTCTCGGTTG
>JALQVK010000122.1 GCA_023260375.1 Rhodoluna sp.
CTCTGGTCTCGGAAGAATTGCAAACCGTAGCCGACAAGTATGGAGACGCTCGCCGAACCCAACTTTTGGATGAATCTGGAGAGATTAAGTCAGTTAGCAACGCGAAGGCGATTGCTTCTGGCGCAGAACTTGCAGATACCGAGTGCTCCATTCTGTTGACCTCCAGCGGGCTTCTTGGACGAACTCCGGCCTATGTGGCTAGCCAGCCAGGGGCCAAGCGAAAGCGCCACGACGGAGTCGCAAAACACATTGAGACCAGCACGCGCAAAGATGTTGGCTTTTTGACCAGTGCCGGACGAATGCTACGCATTCACGCTGGTGACATCCCTCCGGTTGGTGACACCTTTGACCCTGCCGCTGCGATCAAAATCTCCGACTTCCTAGGCCTAAAGGGCGACGAGAAGCTGATTGAGGTATTTGACCTAGCGAGTTCTGAGGAAATCGCACTAGCGACGGCTCAAGGCGTCATCAAGCGCGTTACGGCCGACTACCCTGCCAAGGATGAGTTTGAAATGATCACGCTCAAGGATGGCGACCTTGTGATTGGTGCGGCAATTGCCAACGACGCCAACGAGTATGTACTGATTACCTCGGATGCCCAGTTGCTGCGCTTTGACGCATCATCGGTTCGAGCCACTGGACGTGCTGCTGCGGGCATCGCCGGCATCAACCTAAGCGATGGCGCCCAGGTCATTTCCTTTGGCAAGGTAGCTGACGCCTCTGCCGTCCAGGTGATCACCGCAGCAAAGTCAGGTAGCACTCTGGCGGGAATTGATGGTGGTAGTTTGAAGCGCTCTGCCCTGAGCGAATTCCCTGCGAAGGGACGTGCCACAGGGGGTGTTCGAGCTCACAAGTTCATTCGCGACGAAGACCACCTTTATTTTGCAACCGTGGTTGCCGGCGAGCCGCTTGGTGCCAGTGCCGATGGCAAGCCAATCGATTTGGAAGCAATTGCTTTGGCTAAACGCGATGCCAGTGGTTCGACCATCGACATCGCCATTGCTAGCGTAGGTACTCGCTAAATACTTAAGCGTCGATTTTTTCGGTGTCGAAACTGTCGGCTGAATCGATAATGAAATCTCGACGTGGGGCAACTTCATTTCCCATTAGCAATTCAAAAACCTTCTCGGCAGCCACCACGTCTTCAACACGAACTCGTCTAAGAGTTCTTCGTTCCCTATCCATGGTGGTTTCAGCCAACTGGTCGGCATCCATCTCACCAAGACCCTTATAGCGCTGAATCGGCTCTTGGTAGCGCTTGCCAGAGGCCGCGAGCTTTGCAAGCACCGCCTCAAGCTCGGCTTGAGAATAAGTGTACAGAGTGTCGTTTGGCTTAGTTCCAGGATTAATCACCACTACCCGATGGAGCGGTGGCACTGCGGCAAAGACACGGCCAGCCTCTACCATTGGCTTCATGTAGCGGAAGAACAGGGTAAGTAGCAGCGTACGAATGTGGGCACCGTCAACGTCGGCATCGCTCATAAGGATTACCTTGCCATAGCGAGCGGCTTCCAACTCAAAACTTCGACCTGAACCAGCACCGATCACCTGGATGATTGAAGCGCATTCGGTGTTCGAGAGCATGTCCGAGACGGAAGCTTTCTGGACGTTGAGAATTTTTCCTCGGATTGGAAGCAACGCCTGATACTCACTGTTGCGAGCTAGTTTCGCAGTGCCAAGAGCCGAGTCACCCTCAACGATGAACAGTTCCGAAACGTCAGTTTCCTGTGTACGACAGTCAACCAGTTTTGTAGGCAGCGAAGAAGACTCGAGTGCGTTTTTACGACGCTGGGTTTCCTTGTGGGTTCTCGCTGAAATACGAGACTTCATTTCGGCGACGATCTTCTCTAGAAGCAGAGCTGACTGCGATTTGTCATCGCGTTTGCTGCTGGTTAGACGTTCAGTTAGCGCCTTGGAAACCACGTTAGTAACGATGTTCTTTACAGCAGGCGTGCCGAGGATTTCCTTGGTTTGACCTTCGAACTGCGGTTCAGCCAATCGCACCGAAACTACGGCGGTAAGGCCAGCCAGGATGTCTTCTTTTTCAACCTTGTCGTTGCCAAGTTTTAGTTTTCGAGCATTGGCGTCAATCTGACCACGCAATGCCTTCATCAAACCGGCCTCAAAACCTGCGACGTGCGTTCCACCCTTAGGGGTAGCGATTATGTTCACAAAACTCTTGAGTTCGGAGTCGTAACCAGTTCCCCAGCGAAGCGCGACCTCGACCTGACAGTTTCGTTCAACATCACGAGACACCATGTTTCCGGAGTCGTCTAAGACTGGCACGGTCTCTGTGAAAGAGCCGTCCCCAACTAATCGCCAAGTGCTGGTTAGCGGGGTGTCCTTGGCTAAAAACTCGGCAAACTCTGAGAGCCCGCCATCGAACTTGAACTTGTGCTCAACAGGCTCAGTGGGACGTTCGTCGCGAACCGAAAGCGAAAGCCCGCTAACTAGGAAAGCGGTTTGGCGAGCTCGACCAATCAGATCCTCAAGTTCGAAGTTAGCGTCCTTGATAAAAATCTGTGGGTCGGTCCAGTAGCGCACGCGTGAACCGGTTACGTCCTTGCCCACCTTGCCGATTTCGCGAAGCTTGCTCTCGTTTTCGAAAGGTGTGAACTTGTTGTCCACCGAGATGCCGTTTGAGTCGTCAAAAACGCCTGGCTCACCACGACGGAATGACATGGCGTATGTCTTTCCGCCTCGGTCTACTTCGACGTCTAGACGTGCCGAGAGTGCGTTTACAACCGACGCACCCACACCGTGTAACCCACCGGACGCCGCATAGGAACCAGAACCAAACTTTCCACCCGCGTGCAACTTGGTGAAAACAACTTCAACTCCGGTAAGGCCAGTTTTTGGCTCAATGTCAACCGGGATTCCACGAGCCTTGTCGCGAACCTCAACCGAACCGTCCTTATGTAAAACGACGTCGATAGAGTTACCAAATCCTGCAAGAGCTTCATCCACAGAGTTGTCGATTATCTCCCAGAGACAGTGCATGAGACCACGGGAATCGGTGGAACCGATGTACATGCCGGGACGCTTGCGAACGGCCTCTAACCCCTCTAGGACGGATAGATGACGGGCTGAGTAATCGTTGGTTGGCACAAAGAAGATGCTAGCCGAGGCAGTGCCCTTGGGCGCTGACTGACACACTGCTAAATAGACTGATAGGACCATGAAGAATTCCGTAAGCAGAAGTGGCCTCAGACGAGAACTACGTTTCTCTAAATCGAAGGTCGAGCGAAACCTCGCAGCTCAGGGATTAAGCCAAGAGTCGGTCAAGCCACTACTTGAAGCGCTAATGGAGACCAACGGTTTGCTTGGTCTATACGGATCTGAACTTCTACTTCTGGAGAAAGCCTTAGGCCTTAAAACAGGTGAATTGGCTTTAGACCTGGTTGGAGAATTAGTGTCGGTGAAACTAGTTCCTCAAGGCACGGGTGTCTCATATGGTTATCTCAGCTATACAGCTAATCGTGAAAATTTAGGCCTCGTCGCAATTGGTTTTTCAGACGGAATTCCTCGCAGTGCAACCAACTCATTCCAGGTCGAAATTGGGGGTAAGCAATTCAAGAGCATTGGACGCATCGCCATGGACCAGTGCGTTATCGAATTAGGCGAAGTTAGCCCTCCACTTGGTGCCGAGGTTTCTTTCTTTAACTCAAGTTTCACACTCGCAGATTGGGCAAATGCTTCCGGGATGACTCCCCTGGAAATATTGGGACGCATCACAGCAAGAGTTTCGAGGGTGTGGGTAGCTTGACTGTAACCAAACACATCGATCTTGGGGCTTATCGCGACAACCTGAAGCATATCGGTTCGCAAATGTCGCCGGCAAAAATTATGGCCGTTATCAAGGCCGATGCTTACGGTCACGGCCTAATTGAGGTCGCAAAAGCAGCCACCGAGGCTGGGATCGAGTTTTTGGGTGTCCTAGACATCGAAACTGGTCTGAGCCTGAGGAAAGCTGGGGTGGAAACACCGGCTTTCGCTTGGCTGCACTCCCCTAACTCTGATTTCGCAAGCGCTATTCTCGCGGGCATTGAACTCAGTGCTGGCTCAATTTCAGAGCTCGAACTTATTGCCAAAGCGCCAGGTCGCGCTCAAGTGCACCTGAAGATTGACACAGGTCTCAGCCGAAATGGTTGTCGCCCAGAGCTTTGGGAGCAGTTCGTTACCAGAGCCATTGAATTGCAAAGAGGCGGCGAGATCGACGTCGTTGCGGTTTGGTCCCATCTTTCCGGAACCTCAACAGCCGACGATCAAAAAGCCATCGACCTTTTCGAGGTCGCTTTGAAGCAGGCATCGAAGTTAGGGTTCTCCGGCTACCGTCACATCGCTTCCAGCCCGGCCGCCTTTGCTTTAGAGACGAGTCGATACGACCTAGTTCGAATCGGGGTAAGCGCTTTTGGCACCTCTCCAATCGCGGGTCGAAAGGCCTCGGAACTTGGGCTAAAAACTCCAATGAAGCTAACCGCAGAGGTTATTTCAGATGGCGTTATTTCGATTGGTTTCTTGCATGGTTATCTCAGCCAATTAACTGGCCAAGCAGAGGTGGAAATTGGTGGGAAACTCTACAAAATCCTAAAAGTTGGCCCGCTTGCCTCGACGGTCGAATCCGGCGACTATGAACCAGGAGACTCTGTATTGGTATTCGGCTCAGAAATTGAAATGGCACCGACTGCAGAAGAATTGTGCGAATTAGTTGGGACTGTGACCGACGAATTATTCACAGGTCTTAAGTCAAACCTAACTACGTACTCGAATTGAGATTGCTTTTCTAGCTTTACTAGCGAGTGAGTCCAAAGTGCGAAGGGAACTTGACTTCTCCAGCTTCGGGAAAACCCAAGAAATCAGCAAGTCAGCAAGCTGAGGATTCATTGGTAGCAATGGGCCTTGCACATTGCTCGCCATTACCTTTCCGTCGGAATAACCGTCCAGATAACCAATTAGCGCTTTTTCATCCGAAGCCTGGACTGTGGCGATTTCAAAACCGGCATGACCTCGACTTATTGCACGGTTCGAGTTAATAAACCCGGCAATCCCCTTGGTCAATTCGACTTCGCCAACAAGATAGTTCGGCGTAATTGAATGGGTCGTGTTCGTAAGCCCGAGACCCTGGATGAAATCGCCATCGGTCAATTGAAGTCCCTGAGAAATCAAATCGAAACCGCTGCCCACTGCAAGAACTTTGGTTCCATCGGTAACCCAGCGGTGCAATAAATCTCCCTTTGAAGCTAAATCCTCGGCAGCAACTTTGGTTGCGCCTAGTGTTCCTGAACCGAGGAAGACAATGTGTGGACGCTTGGTAGGAAGCGGTTCGGAAAGTTCGACGTTCAAAATGCGAACTTTCAGGCCAAAATTGGCTGCGCGAACTTTGAGAGCGATTAGATTACCAACCTCACCGTTCAACTTGAGGGTATTCGGGTAGAGATGAAGAATAGCTAGCTCAGCCATTGCCACCCTCCAAATCCAAGAGTCCCAACTTCTTTCTCAACCACATCATCTGCTCATAGTTCACAATTGCGGTTTTTTCATCACCAGGAAGTCCCAAGAAATATTCGAGAGCATCCGACTCCGATTCGATCAACTTCCCGAACTTGATTCCTTCGTAGGCTAATCGCGTTGCCCACTGGTACGTTTTGGTTCCGGAAATAACGTCTACCTTAGAAAGCTTTCCAAGGTCAATGTCGTAAATCCAAGATGGATCGGGGGTTCCTTCATCGACCGAAATCCAAACTCGTTTCGGTGAGACGTCTAACGCATCTAGGTTTGCTTGCAAACTCGGAAGATTCTTCATCATGATGATCTCGAGTTTTTGTCCACGAGTCTCGATAATTTCCCCTCGACCATAGACCGCAGGAAGTGAGGAAATCGCCTTTGCAGCCATTGTTTCCGAGAACTTTTCAACCAAGATTTGTTTTGCAAAGGCAATTGCCAGAGCTGCATCAACCGCATAGTGCAAACCTGGGGCGGGCAAGGTGATCGCGAATGGCTTGGCGCCTAAAGAAATTGTCGCTTTAGTGCCTTTTGCCGTCTCTAACGTGGCTGCAAGCTTCAAATTGGAATCGTCATTCGAGAAGTCTGGTGCCGCAAGAATTCCATGCGCTGCCGACTTTAGCGCTTTCTGCGATAGATAAACGCCGTGTGCGCTAAGTCGTTGAGAATGTTTCAAAGCCAACCGTTCCGTGTTTCGGTCGGAACCGTTAACCATGATGAGGTCTGTGGTTAGTGTTGCCAAGTCGTCGAGATAATCGAACACTTCTTCAGGTGAATGGAATCGGTTCAACTGATCCAGCTGAATGTTGGTGAGAAGAAGCCCATTTGGTGCTACCTTCGCAGCGATTAGCTTTCCATAAGCCTCATCTACTTCGAGGATTGCAACATCGTGCTGCAGTTTCCCGAGCAAATTCACGTCTGCAAGCAACGCGGAGGCTAGACCTTGAGGTAGGTTACCGCCGGCAGGATTTGAGAGTACTCTAAGGCCGTGCTCCCGTAGAACCCTAACCAGCATCGCTGTCGTGGTTGATTTTCCATTAGAACCGGAAACAAAATAAATCCCAGACGACATGCGTCCAAGGGTCTTTTGAAGGAACTTTGGCTGAATCATCAGGGCGATTCGACCGGGAACCGCTGAACCTCCGCCACGCAGCCTAAGGACAAAGCGAAGTGCCTTGCCCACCAGTACTGCTAGCGGTGTAAGCATTAGTTTCCGCGGAACTCGCTCAGACGCTGTGCACGAGTTGGGTGCTTCAGCTTTGAAATAGCCTTGTTCTCGATTTGACGAATTCGTTCGCGAGTAACACCGATTTCTTCACCAATCTGGTCAAGAGTTTTTGGTATTCCGTCGATTAGGCCGTAGCGGTGACGCAGGATGGTCGCTTCGCGCTCACTCATGGTTGAGAGAATGCGCTCTAGCTCACGCTTACGTGCTGCCGCGGTTACAGCCTCTAGCGGGCTGACAGCTTCGGTGTCTTCAATTAGGTCACCAAATTCGCTGTCGCCATCCTCACCAAGCGGGGTGCTTAGGGAAATTGGTTCGCGACCGTACTTCTGAACTTCGACAACCTTCTCTGGAGTCATGTCCAGTTCACGAGCCAACTCTTCTGGGGTTGGTTCACGTCCGAGGTCTTGAAGAAGTTGACGCTGAACACGTGCCAGCTTGTTAATAACTTCAACCATGTGAACCGGAATACGAATAGTTCGAGCCTGATCGGCCATTGCGCGAGTGATCGCCTGACGAATCCACCAGGTTGCATAGGTAGAGAACTTGTAACCCTTGGTGTAGTCAAACTTTTCTACCGCACGGATCAGACCGAGGTTACCTTCTTGAATTAGATCTAGGAACTGCATACCTCGACCGGTATAACGCTTTGCCAGTGAAACTACAAGACGTAGGTTGGCCTCAAGTAAGTGACTCTTGGCCCGCTCTCCATCTTTTAGAACACGCTTTAGGTCGTAAAGCATTTCCTTGCTGAACTTTGCCTTAGGGTCGGCCAGCTTGTGAGCTGCGTAAAGACCGGCTTCAATCCTCTTTGCTAGCTCAACTTCCAACTCAGCATTTAGAAGCGCAACCTTACCGATTTGCTTTAGGTAGTCCTTTACCGGGTCAGCGGTTGCACCGTTGATGGCTGCGGTTTGGACCGGAATGTCATCAACTTCTTTATTGCTAAGAACGAAACCACCGCCGGCTTCAACGGCTTTTTCTTTTTCCTTTGCGTCTGGGTCGTCGTGGTGATCATCATCTTCATGATGTTCTTCAACAACTTCGGTGATGTCAGCAGCTAACGCGGCTTCTTTTACGATCTCTTCGACGGAAAGGTCTTCATCGTCCAAATCTTCTTCATCGTCGCCTTCAAGACCCTTAGGAAGTTTGGCCGCCTTTGTTGCCTTTGTAGCCTTAACGGGCTTTACGGCTGGACCGACAGATTTTGTGGCTTTGGCAGCAGGCTTGGTGACTTCTTTGGCCACTGGCTTTGCCACTGCTTTAGCAACAGGCTCTTTTTTTGCCACAGGTTTTTCGACCTTAGGTGCAACTTTCTTTTCAGCAGGTTTAGCGGTCACCTTAGGTTCAACCTTTTTAGCGACAGGCTTTGCCGCTGCTTTGGCAACTGACTCTTTCTTTGCTGGAGCAGCTTTTGTTGGCGATGCTTTTGCTTCTACCTTTTTAGCGGCAGGCTTTACAGCAGGCTTTGATTCTTTGGCTGGTGCGGTTACTTTTTTGACCGGGGTCGACTTCGTAATGGTGCTTGTTTCCTTCACTGCTGGCTTTGGAGCCGTCTTGGCGGTTGCCTCTTGGCTTCCCGAATTTAGCAGTCGCTTGAATAACGATTGCTTCTTAGTTGGCTCCTGGCCGGTCGCCTTGTCTTTCCCCACTTGACTCTTCTCACTGGTAGGTGCACAACCCCTAATCCGGGCAGTACTTAGACCCATGTCAAATCCGTCACAATGACGAAGAGACTGGGTCCACTAATAATTATGACACCGCTACCTGACAAACGCTGCCAACTAACCGCTATTACCTATAAACAATGGAAAAGGATCAAGTATTTCCTCGATGCCTTATTAGTTCTGATCTGGATTATTTCTCTGACGATTTGCTAAATAGTCTTCAAGTTCAGCAGCTATGTCTTCCGCATTGGGCTCTTCAGGAGTTGGACTAACAATCTGAACCCCAAAACTTGTGGCACGTTCGGACTTGTAACCCTGTTCAAGGTTGGCAACTAGCTTTGCTAACTCTTCGTTTTCCTCAACCTTTTTAGCCAAACGTTCTGTGAATCGAACACCCTCTTCTCGAAGCGTATCGGTTGGGAAAACAAGTGATGTTGCAGCCGTCAAGAGTTCAAAACCGGTAACTGCTGCAATCGGATAATCAGAGTCATTCAAGTAATGAGGAACAAGTAGTACGAAACCGATTACCGGTAATGCAATTTCGCTCAATCGGTATTCAAGAAGGTGGACCACGTTTCCGGGAACTTGCGTCTCTGGTCGCCATTCTGAGTAGCGTTCAATTAGGTCTTTTCGGTTTCCACTTACCGTGACACCAACTGGCCGCGTGTGCGGAACTGGAAAAGGAATTGAGTGGACCCAAGTGAACTCGGTGACGGCGTAAAGTTCAACAATTTCTTCAATGGCAGCTGAAAACGCTTCCCAGCGAAAGTCTGGCTCGTAACCATGAAGGAATAGAAAAGGTATGCCCGCTTCATCTCGAACCAAATAAATTCCAAGAAGTGGGGGCTCGTAACTTGCGAGATGATCCTTTTCAAAAAACATGGCAGGACGGCGAGCTCTGTAATCGAGCAATTCGTCATTGTCGAACTCAATAACCAACTCAGCATCAAGTTTGTTGAGGATGTTCGACGCCATCTGTTCGATGACCTGACCGGCATCTGTGAAGCCGGTAATGCTCCCGATCATTCGCAGACCGGTAGGAATTTCTATTTCCTGGTCAACGATGCTAAAAAGTCCAAATCCGGTCACGTTTACCATTTTACTTTCGCTAGGCTGAAGAACATGACTACACCTAAATTGGTTTCTGTAAACAAGTTCACTAGCTTCAACAAAAACACCGCTTACGTAATTCCAATCACCAAAAAAGCGGACAAATTAGTCATTGGTTCATCAGCGATTGAGACCTCGGAGCTAGCCAAAGTTGACCTTCAAAGTATTGGAGCCTCAGCAGAATTAGAGTCACTGGTTAGAATTCCAGCTCCAAATGGCGCTACCTATGCATTGGTGGGTATTGGAAATAAAGACTTAACCAAAAACGACCTCAGAAATTTAGGTGCGGCTTCCGCTAGAAAGCTCTCATCTTTCAAAGACATAGTCATCGGCTTCGAAACCACCGACGTGGAAGACGCTTCTGCAATCCTTGAGGGTGCGGCCCTAGGCACTTACTCCCACAACGCATACAAAGGGCTGACCAAAGGCGCTGAAATCAAACTTCAGACGGTAACGGTTATTTCGGCACACAAGCCTTCGGCTGCTGTCTTGAATCAAATTTCGATCCTCACTGAAGGTGTGAACTTCACGCGAAACCTGGTCAACATGCCAGGTCGCGATCTCTATCCTGAATCTCTTGCAAAATCCGTTCAAAGTGCAGCTAAAGGTACTGGTGTAACTGTTCAAATTTGGGCAGATGAACGCCTTGCTAAAGAAGGTCTAGGTGGAATTATCGGTGTAGGCCAGGGCTCGTCTCGTGGCCCTCGCTTGGTGAAACTTGAATACAAACCAAAGGTGGCCAAGAAGCATTTGGCTTTGGTAGGAAAAGGCATCACCTTCGACACTGGAGGTCTTTCACTAAAACCGTCAATCAGCATGTTGGGCATGAATTTTGACATGACCGGTGCAGCCAGCGTTGCTGCCGCAACTATCGCAATCGCCAAACTGCAACTACCAATCAAGGTAACCGCATGGCTCTGTATAGCCGAAAACATGCCTAGCGGCACCGCCCAGCGTCCAAACGACGTAATCAAGGCACGCAACGGGATGACCATCGAAGTTTTGAATACCGATGCCGAAGGT
>JALQVK010000183.1 GCA_023260375.1 Rhodoluna sp.
TGACCAAACCTTCATCTAACAGGCTTTCCAAAAGTGGGTAAACACTGCCTACGGTTGGCTTTGCGCTCAGCTCTGTCAACGCAGCAACGATGTCGTGCCCCGTCTTCGGGCCAGCCTTCAGAGCGGCAAGGATGTGAAATCGCAAACCCTCTTCATTCAACAACCCGGACCGACGAACGTCCTCTGGGCTAAATCCGCCAAAAGATTTGATGTTCTCGCGCAAAGCTTTGGCCATTGCGGTGAAGTCGAAGTTGGTCCAGTTATCGCTCATGAAGGCTCAAAGCCGAGAGGTCGCCAGATTATTCCTAGTCTGGCCAGGGAGCCTCGGTGCCAGGGCGATTTTCCCAGGCAAGTTCCTTGATCAGTGACTTGTCGACAAGCGGCGTTCGAACCTCAAAATCATCCAAGATAACTTCGACGATCTTCTTCGCAGCATCACCTGGGAAGGGCTGAGCGGCATCGCGTAAGGATTCAATCTCGTGCGAAAAGTCGGGCAGGCCGTTTTCCGCAATGGCTTCAAATAGTTCGACGAATCCAGCAAAGTCACGAACGTGAATGTTCGCTGCCGAAGCCAGGCCACCCAGAGGAGACCAAGGCCAGTGGCTTGGCTTATCGAAGAAGATGGTTGGCTTGCCAGTTGCGATCGGGTACTCGCCTAGGAATGAGATACCGTCGGTTACGAACAGGTCGGCTGCCGCAAATAAATGACCGATGTCACCATCGTGATCGATTGCGGTGTTTGGAAGCCCTCGCCACTTTTCGAGCCACTCTGTCAAAACATCTTCCGGAACAATCTCTTGCTCAATCAGAGTTCCAAACATGATCGGGTGTGGCCGCATCACGATGTCCAAGTTCGGATGGTTCGTGGCGAAAGCCAGCATGTCTTGGAAGATTTCGGGGAACACACCAAAGTTCAACCAACTGGCAGAGAAACTGTGATGCGGCGCCCAAACCATGCGGCGGTTTCCGGTATTACCCAATGGCCAAGTGTCGCCAAGTTCCCGAGTCTTGCGAACCAGTGCATCCAACTTTGGTGTGCCAGTTAGGTGAACATAGTCGTTGCCTCGGGAGGTCTTGGCATATGCGTCCAAGGTATTCGGGTCTTGGGTAAAAACCAGTGAAGCCAGCTGGTTTGAGCGTTGGGTGTAAAGGTAAGGAGTCACGCCAACCTCGCCAGGTTCATTCACCAGAGCCAGCGAGTAGTAAGGAACGTAAGCTACCTTGGTGAACTCGGAAAGAACCTCAACACGGTAGCCGGGTTGGTAGTTACGCTGCCAGGGGTAGTTGATGAATACGTAGTCTGGTGCTATTTCGCGAAGCTTCTCAAGCCCAACCGAGGAGTCCTCAAAATTGAACCGTAGATGACGCAGCCCCAACTGATCGAAAAACTTGCTGACCCGTTCTTCACCGCCAAACGGTTCGTCTTTGCTGAACCTGCGAGGAATCGAAATCAACGTGACCTCAAAACGCGGGTCGGTAATCATCTGCGCATGGATATCTGCCAGCGCATCCCAAGCTTCAAAGTAAAAGGTAAGGAAGACGACCTTTATGCGG
>JALQVK010000192.1 GCA_023260375.1 Rhodoluna sp.
CCGTAACGAAAGAACTGAGAATGGCAAAAGTAGCAATCGGCATAGACATCGGCGGGACGGGCATCAAAGGCGGGCTCGTTGATGTAAAGAACGGCGAATTGATTGGCGAGCGACTTCGCGTCGAGACCCCCGCAGGTGGTCGCCCAAACGATATTGCTGAGGTTGTCCGCGAACTCGTAATTGCCCTCGACCCAAATAGCGAAGCCAACTCGATTGGTATCTGTTTCCCAGCCGTAGTTCAACACGGCGTTACCAAGTCAGCAGCCAATGTTTCGAAAGAATGGATTAATTTGGACGCAGATAAGTTGTTCACCCAACTTATTGGAAAAACTGTTCATCTGATAAACGACGCCGATGCCGCCGGAGTTGCCGAAATGAAGTTTGGTGTAGGTAAAAAGGTGAAAGGCGTGGTCATGATGACCACACTTGGAACTGGCATTGGCACTGCACTATTCGTTGATGGCAAGTTGGTTCCAAATACCGAGCTTGGCCACCTAGAAATTGATGGTGTCGACTACGAGACCAAGGCTGCCTTTTCAGCCAAGGAGCGCGAGGAACTCAGTTGGGAGAAGTGGGCAGAGCGCCTACAGACCTACTACACGCAAATTGAACGTCTTTTCAGCCCAGACCTACTTATTGTCGGTGGCGGTGTCTCTAAGGAACACGAAGACTTCTTACCGCTACTGAAGCTGAACACCAAAATCGTTCCAGCGAAGTTGAGAAACAGCGCCGGCATTATTGGTGCGGCCATGATTGGCCTCAAGAACTCGAAGTAGTGGATGGGCTGACCGATACGCCGGGTTTTGTCTAGGACGATCATCTATCTACGATTGCCGTTACCGACAACCTCTAGCGGTCTACCCGAAGACTCGAGCGAGTAGCTCTCAAACATCTTCTGTCTGACCTTGCTCCAAGTGAGGTTTACCTAGCCAACCTGGTCACCCAAGTCGCTGGTGGTCTCTTACACCACCGTTTCACCCTTACCGTTTGCACGGCGGTTTGTTTTCTGTGGCACTATCTTGCGAGTTGCCTCGAGTGGGTGTTACCCACCACTTCACTCTGCGGAGCCCGGACGTTCCTCGTTATTGCTAACGCGATCGCCTGGTCAGCCCATCCGCCTTCAAGACTACCTGCTAGAGGTGTGCAGTGAAATTGGCAGTTACCAACTCTGCAAACTCTTCACCCCAGTGACGAATCACACTTAGCGAACAAGGCGCCACCTGCGGACGCCAGTAGCCGGCGGGTCCGCCGTCCATGGCCAAGGTTATAAATCCTCGAATCGGCATCACGTGGGCCACTACAACAACGGTTTGTCCACGGTATTTCTCTAGGACGATACGGCGGGCTTTTCGAATTCGAGCATCGAATACTTCTAGAGATTCACCATTTGGTGGCGACTCGGTCCATGAACCACGCCATGATTCAAAAATCTCAGGCCACAACTTGGCAACCTCTTCGTTGGTATGACCGTCCCAATCTCCAAACGAAATTTCGCGAAGTAATTCTTCGGTATCTACCGCCACTCCCAAAACAGAGGCAATGTGCGCAGCTGTTTCACGGGTTCGCTGCATTGGAGAAGAAACCACCGCAGTTGGCTTAGGTAAATGCGCAAAAGTACTGTCCGAACCAAATCCGCCAATTAGTTGCGCAACTGATTCCGCGTCCTGATGACCGAGCCTAGAAAGATTTGGATCATCTCCAGTTCCTCCTGAAATTTTGTGAGCCTCGGTCAATGCAGTTCTTCCGTGTCTCACCAAAATAATTGTTGTCAGTGGTTCAGTAACCTGACCGGGAGCTCTAACCGAACTTGGACTAATCGGATTGAATTCGATTGACTTACTGGATGGTTCCGGCTCACCTTCCAGTTGGCGAATCGAATCGGTTTCATTGTCCATAGCCTCGTTAGCAAGTGCATCGGCTCTTGAGTTTTGTTCACGGGGAATCCAAACCCAGGAAACCGACTTTCCAGAGATGAGTTTTTGAACCTCGATACCCAAAACTTGCATGTCAGGGTGCTTAATTTTCCATTTCCCAGACATCTGCTCGACCACAAGCTTGCTGTCCATTCGAACAGTGATGTTTGCCTCAGGGTTTCGGCGAAAAGCCTCTTTTAGACCTGCGATTACAGCCCGATACTCGGCCACGTTGTTTGTGGCGACTCCCCCAAATGTCGAAATCTCTGTGATTACGCGCCCGGTGTCACCATCTATGACCACAGCACCAGAGCCTGAAGGACCAGGATTTCCTCTGGAACCACCATCTGCCTCAATAATGAGTTGACTGAAAGTCATCGAATAATCATTGCGTCGCAGTTTGGGCAGGTTGGCAGGTGATCGGCCGGTTCGGCCATCATTGACTCAAAGTTAACAGCGTTAATGGATAAGCGACAAGCCGAGCAGTCACGTCCTAGGGTTTGAGCGACAGCTATTCCGCGGCTGGCTTTACGATTGTAAAGTTTTTGAAGTTCTTCATCTAGTTGAGTGAATGCGCGCTCTCGCTTTTCACTTAGTTCGGTCAGCTGAGCACTCAAGGTTAGAGTTTGCCCATTTTGCTTTGCAAGTTCACTCTCGAGTTCAAGATTTAGTTGGGTACGTTGCTGCGTGATTTTGACTACTTCAACTTTTGCCAGCTCAAGAGCCTCCATCAGTTCCAACTCTGAATCTTCCAAATTGCTAAGGCGAATTTTTAGGCTTTCCAGCTCCTGATTGACCGCTTTTTGCTCTCGTTCGCTGGAGACTTGCTTGGCTTTTTCAAGATCTCGCTGAATTCTCGCCTCAACAAGTTCAACATCTGAAGCAATTTTGTTTATATCGCTTTGAAGATTTTCTTGGTTAGCATGCGCCTGAAGCAATGCTTCGGATGTTTCTAAAAGTTGTTTACGAATGCTTTCAACCGAGTCACTATGTTCGGCTTCGGTCAAATTAGTCTGAGCCCTGCCAATGGCTAAATCTAAGGTTCCTACTTCCAAGAGTAACTTCTGCTGTTTTTCATTAGCGATAATCAATTCAGTTAACCTCTTGAGTCCATGGGTCGGTTTTTGCTTCCGAAGTGAATACTTCGACGCCTTCGATCTGATTTAGAAGTTCTGTAGCCCGCTTCGTCCAAAGTGATTCAGCAGCCCAATGTGAAACATCAATTAGAGCCAAAGGACCTTTCTCACGAGGGTTTGAAATGGCGTCTAGAGCAGGATGATGACGCAAATCAGATGTAACGAAGACATCGGCATCGGATGCGAGAACCTGGGGCAAGAAAGAATCACCCGCACCGCTGCAAATTGCAACTTTTTGAATCAGCGCATCTGCTCGGCCAGCAAAAACGATTTTTCGAGCCGTTCGAGGGAGCTCATTTCCTACGACCTTGGCAAAGTCTTCCAAACGTATCGGCTTTGCAAGCGTTCCAATAACACCATGACCAAATCCCCCGGCAGTTTCGATGATTGGCTTAAATTCAGCCAAGCCAAAAGCCTTAGCCATGAGTGTCGAAGCTCCGTCGGCCTGAACATCCGCATTGGTATGAGCAGAAAAAAGTGCTATTGAATTGCGGATCAATTTCGCAACCAACTGGCCCTTGAGCTGCTCCTCTGTCACCTCGCCAATCGGCTTCAGCAACAACGGGTGGTGAGTAATAATAAGGTTCGCGCCAAGTCTAATGGCCTCGTTTGCAACTTCTTCGGTGAGGTCTACGGCAACCAAAATTTTATTGATTTCAAGGTGCTTAGATCCGACGCTCAGACCAACGCGATCCCAATCTTCGGCATGACTAGAAGGCCATACTTCTTCAAATCTGATTAATAGTTCAGAGAGTTGAATCACTAATCAACCACTACGTTTAGAAGATCGAATTTACGTTCTTCGACCTGTTTGGTTTCTAATTGCTGTCGCAAAATTCTTGGGAAGCCAGTGGCCAGGGTGAAAACAACTGAAATCCCCATAGATATCAGTGCCGCAAGTTCAATTGAGGTGGACAAACCGGTGAGCCCGCTGAAATAACCCAACCAAGAGATTCCCGCAGTCTGCTCGGAAACTCCGAGGCTGAAGACGATAGACAAAATGAAGCCAATCGCGGCCACCCAGTTGACCGAACCATAAAATCCATAGCCTCTGGTCAGTGAAGCATCGTGGTATGAACCGCGTCTCATCACCGTCTCGGTTAGCACTGCTCCCAGCCAGGCGGCGGCAGGAATTAGCAACAGCGCAGTGATTAGCAAACTGATGCTGAGAGCATTTGGCGAGTAAATTGCTAGGGCACCTATAGCCAAGATAAATACGGAAGCGACGACACTCGCGAGACCAAATCCAATGTGATTTGTTCCAATTGTTTTCAAAGCTTCAATAAGTTTGGAAACTCCAGCGAAAAGCAAGGCCACTATTGCGACAATCGCAGAGTCCACCAATAATGTCGGAGCTAACTCTCCACCAACAGAGAGTAAGAATTCGATAACCTGCTCTGGGCTCTTGAAACTGTGCCCGTTCAACATAGCGGCTAGGTGAGCGTATGCGAGAAGCGGAAGTAAGAAGCCAAAGACGAAAATAGGCCAAGTAAGGGTTTTCTTTTTTGCTCCCCATGATGCTGCGGCAACCGATTCGCCATCCAATCCGTAGGCGAAAACGCTCATAAGCAGAGCAAATAAAGGTGCGACCAAAATGAATTTATCTGCTTGGAAGACACCGGCAAGGTTGAGGAAATCAATTGAACCGGAAGTCAAAATCGCGAATGCTAGGAACCCCAACAACAGAATTCCAGCCAAAGAAATTTTCAACCATCGGGCAAATGAGCCGCCGAAAATAGCCAGCACACCGGCCACCAAAACTAGAACTACAACTGCGACAGATTCAGTTTTTATTTCTAGCGACCCGAGCGTGAACAGGGTGGAATCAAATGCCGGCAAGCCAACTACCGTGTTGTCTAAGTATTTGGCACCTCCAAAAGCGAGCGACGCAAGACCGCCAATTCCAGCTAATAGCAAAAGAAGACCCGGCAAAATGGCGCCGAAAACACCGTAGGTAGCTCGAGATGCTACTGCCAGGCCACGCTTAGTTCTGCGTGCGGTTAACAGCCCTAATACATTTACCTTTACACCTACCAGAACTCCAAGTAATCCTGCGAGGACTGACGTAACAAAGTTCAAACCGTTAACAGCAGCAAACGCTGCGCCGACCATTGGGGCAAGGACACCGACACCCAGAGTCCAGTTAGCGGCTGAAACAAGCCTGAAGCCCCGAACAGTTGGGGCTGGTATTTCATCGAGGGAAGTCGGTTCGGAAAGCTTGATTGGTTCTGGTGCCTCTGGCAGAACTTCTTCCGCTTCTAAGATTGGTTCACTTTCTTCCACAGCCTCAACAACTTCTTCGGCGCTAAATACATCTGGTTCCGACAGGGTTTCTGGAACCACAACTGGCTCTACAACTGGCTCTTGGACGGAAGGGTTGAAAACTGGATATTCGGGAACTTCTGGTACCGACGCCGTGAATGTCTCTTCAACTTCGAGAGGAAGTGGTTCTAACCCTTTTCTCGCTCGATCTAGATTTTCAAGCGCGGTAGCCGCTCTAGGGTCGGAAGATTCTTTCATCTTGACAATCCAGGCTTCTGTCGCCCGATTGTCTTCATCACGTAATTTAGTTTGCTCTTCCAAAAAATCCATCGCGGCCAGCATTCCCGCCTCATCGGCAGTGGCTTCACCCAATCGTTTCGAAATCTCTTGGTCGGTAAGAGACTGACGAGTTGGTGGCGTGAATTCGCTAAGGTCCATGAGAAAAATAATACCCGCGCATCAACAATTACTTTTGATGCGCGGGTACCTATTTGTGGGCCCTACCGGGCTCGAACCGATGACATCCACGGTGTAAGCGTGGCGCTCTACCAACTGAGCTAAAGGCCCAACAAGGAATAAGAATACGCAAACCTGAGGCTTTGACGCAAATCCTTAGCCCAAATTAGTGAAGCGTAGCGAGAGCTTTCTCGTATTCACCTAGCGAACGTGCCTGTCCAGGTGCGGTCACGAACTTGGCTACTAATTGACCATCTTTGTTGATCACAAAGGTTGCTCGGTTAGCGATTCCGTTTTCTTCTAGGAACACGCCATATTCCTTGGCAACTCCGCCGTGCGGCCAGAAGTCAGCCAAAACTGAGAACTTGTAGCCCTCTTGCTCGGCAAAAAGTTTTTGAACGAATTTGGAGTCAACCGAGATTGCTAAGAGTTCCACGTCGGCTCGTTCAAACTGGGCAAAATTGTCTCGTAATTCGCAAAGTTCGCCAGTGCAGATTCCAGAAAAGCTCAAAGGATAAAAGACAACTACAACGTTCTTTTTTCCTCGGAAGTCGGACAACGAGACGGTTTCTCCGAATTGATTTGTGAGACTAAAGTCTGGTGCTTGGTCTCCGATAATTAGCGACAAGGTTTCTCCTAACATTTGCTACCTATCAAGACTAAGCAGTCTTGATGTGCGTTTCATTCCTGCGTTCGAGAAGTAGACTTAAGAAGCCTTTACCAAGGTGACAAAGTTGTCCTTTTACAAAACCCCCACGAAAGGGTGTATTCGGTGTCTCTAAACAACAACGACGCTTACGCAGTTCACAATCCTGACCAGGACCCTGAAGAAACTCGCGAATGGCTCGAATCGCTCGATGCAGTTGCGCGCGTTCACGGTCGCGGTCGTGCTCGCGAAATCATGTTGAACCTCTTGCGTCGATCACACGAACTTCAGTTGAACGTACCAATCGTTCCAACCACCGATTACCTAAACACAATTGCTCCGGAGAACGAGCCAGAATTCCCTGGCGATGAAACCGTTGAGCGCACCTACCGCGCATGGATGCGCTGGAATGCCGCAATGCTAGTTCACCGAGCACAGCGTCCAGGCGTTGGTGTTGGCGGTCACATCTCTACCTTTGCTTCAAGTGCCTCCCTATACGAAGTTGGTTTCAACCACTTCTTCAAAGGTGCCGACCACCCATCCGGTGGTGACCAGATTTTTATTCAGGGACACGCTTCACCTGGTCCATACGCTCGCGCTTTCCTCGAAGGTCGCCTTTCAGCAGACCAACTAGACGGTTTCCGTCAGGAGAAATCTCACGCCGGCGGCGGACTTTCCAGCTACCCTCACCCACGTCTGATGCCAGACTTCTGGCAGTTCCCAACGGTTTCGATGGGTCTCGGCCCGATCAATGCGATTTACCAAGCACAGTTCAACCGCTACCTACAGGGTCGCGGTTTCAAGGACACCTCAGAGCAGCATGTCTGGGCTTTCCTCGGCGACGGTGAGTTGGATGAAGTTGAAAGCCGCGGTGCACTTCAGTTAGCAGCCAACGATGGCCTAGACAACCTAACTTTCGTAGTGAACTGTAACCTCCAGCGTTTGGATGGACCAGTACGCGGTAACGGCAAGATCATTCAGGAACTTGAGAGCTTCTTCCGCGGTGCCGGCTGGAACGTTATCAAGGTTGTTTGGGGTCGCGAGTGGGACACCCTCCTAGCCAACGACACCGACGGTGCCCTAGTCGACCTAATGAACAAGACTCCGGACGGCGACTACCAGACCTACAAGACCGAGGACGGCGCATTCGTTCGCGAAAACTTCTTCGGCCGCGACCCACGTACTGCCAAGTTGGTCGAAAACATGACCGACGAGCAGATTTGGGGACTCAAGCGCGGTGGGCACGACTACCGCAAGGTTTACGCGGCCTACAAGGCTGCCGTCGAACACAAGGGCCAGCCAACCGTTATTTTGGCGAAGACCATCAAAGGCTTCACCCTCGGTAAGTCATTCGAAGGCCGTAACGCAACCCACCAGATGAAGAAGATGACTCTGGACAACCTAAAGGGCTTCCGCGACGAACTTCGCATTCCAATCTCGGACGCGCAGCTAGAAGAGAACCCATACCAGCCTCCTTACTTCCACCCAGGACAGGATGCTCCCGAAATTCAGTACCTACATGAGCGCCGTCGTGCACTCGGAGGTTACCTGCCAGAGCGTCGCAGTAAGTATGTTGACTTCAAACTTCCTGAAGACAAGACTTACGAGATTTCGAAGGGCGGAAGCGGAACACAAGAAGTTGCAACCACCATGGGCTTCGTTCGCCTCCTGAAGGACCTTCTTCGCGCACCAGAATTTGGTCAGCGCATTGCGATGATCATCCCGGACGAGGCTCGTACCTTCGGTATGGATGCTTTCTTCCCAACCGCCAAGATTTACAACCCACAGGGTCAGCACTACATCTCGGTAGACCGCGATATCCTGCTCTCTTATAAGGAATCCGACTCGGGTCAGATTATCCACACCGGAATCAACGAAGCAGGTTCAGTGGCAGCGTTTGCTGCTGCGGCTACCAGCTACGCGACTCACGGCCAGGCGATCATTCCGTTCTATGTTTTCTACTCGATGTTCGGATTCCAGCGCACTGCTGACTCGATTTGGGCTGCCGCTGACCAGCTCAGCCGTGGCTTCCTAATCGGTGCTACTGCAGGTCGAACCACCCTTACCGGTGAAGGTTTGCAGCACGCCGATGGTCACTCACCGATCATCGCTGCTACCAACGATGCGGTCTTGAGCTATGACCCTGCATTCGCCTACGAAATCGGCCACATCATCCGTTCCGGTATTGAGCGCATGTACGGCGGAACTCACTCAGATCCGAACGTGATGTACTACCTAACCGTGTACAACGAACCAATGGTTCAGCCTGCTGAGCCTGAGGGTGTCGATGTCGAAGGCATTGTTCGCGGTATCCACAAGGTTTACAACAACCCTGCAGAAGGTCGCAAGGCTCAGATTCTGGCTTCCGGTGTAGCCCTTCGCTGGGCACAGGAAGCCGCGGAAATACTGCAAGCCGATTGGGGCGTTTCTGCTGACATTTGGTCGGTAACTTCCTGGACCGAACTTCGCCGCGACGGACTTCGCCGCAACGAAGAACGTTTCCTAAACCCAGGCGCAACCGTTGAGCAGCCATACGTGACTCAGAAACTATCTGGACACAATGGACCTTTCCTTGCGGTTAGCGACTACATGCACCAGGTTCCTGACCAGATTCGCGAATGGGTTCCTGGCGACTACGCAACGCTAGGTGCCGAAGGTTTCGGTTTCTCGGACACTCGCGCAGCTGCTCGTCGCCACTTCAAGATTGATGGCCCTTCGGTTGTAGTTCGAGTTCTAGAGCAATTGGTTGCTCGCGGCGAGATGGATGCAAGTGCTCCGGCACAAGCAATCGAAAAGTATCGTCTCCACGACGTGAACGCTGGCAACAGCGGTAGCGCCGGCGGCGAGGCATAAACTTTTCCCATGCTAGTTATCGTCTGCCCAGGCCAAGGTTCACAAACTCCTGGTTTCTTTACCCCTTGGCTGGAGTTGCCAGCCTTCAAGAGCACCATCGAGGTAGCCCAGACGGCTTCGGGATTAGACCTGCAAACCTATGGGACTCTGAGCGACGCCGAAACCATCAAGGACACCGCCATAGCGCAACCCCTGATTGTTTCGGCTTCATTGGCTTCATACGCAGCCTTGGCAGATGCCGGTCTTTCGAATGTGGCTGGCGTAGCTGGTCACTCGGTTGGTGAGCTAGCAGCAGCGTCGATTGCTGGAGTTTTCGACACCGCCACCGCAATGGAATTTGTGACGAAGCGTGGTTCGGAAATGTCGAAAGCTGCGGCGCTAACCAAATCTTCGATGGCCGCTGTTCTAGGTGGCGATCGCGATGAAGTTGTGGCTTACCTTTCAGCTCGAGGTCTATCGGCAGCTAACTACAACGGCTCTGGTCAGATTGTGGCAGCCGGCGATGCCGAGGGCATCGCTGCCTTGGCCGCGGAACCTCTAGCTGGAACACGCGTTATTCCGCTAGCCGTGGCTGGAGCATTCCACACCAACTTCATGGAGCCTGCAGTGGCCGAGTTAGCCAACTATGCCGCCGGACTATCAACTTCCGACGCAACCCTCAAACTTTGGACTAACAAAGACGGTTCGATTGTTGATTCTGGTTCGCAATACCTAAACCTCCTGGTTAATCAGGTTTCCAACCCGGTTCGCTGGGACCTCTGCATGGATGCTATGGTCCAGGCTGGTGTCACCGCACTAATCGAACTCGCACCTGCTGGAACTTTGGCAGGGCTTGCAAAACGTGGCATGCCTGGAATTGAAACCTTGGCTCTGAAAACTCCAGACCAGCTTGACGCCGCAATTACTCTCGCAAAGAACCACGGTTAGGAGCCAAAGTGACCGCAACACTTAACCAGTACGAGGCAGTCAAGTTCTCAAAAATTTACTCTCTAGGAGCATCGCGAGGTGACCTCGTGGTCACCAACGACGACGTAGCAGGTCCAATCGATTCCAGTGACGAATGGATTCGCCAACGCACCGGAATTGTCACCCGTCGCCGCGCCAGCAAAAACCTAAGCCTTATGGATATGGCAGTCGAGGCTTCAAACGAGGCTATTGCTAAAGCCGGAATCGACCCGCAGGAAATTGGTGCGGTCATCTTCAGTACCATCACACACCCGTTCCAGACTCCTTCGGCAGCAACGCTTTTGGCAGATAAGGTTGGCGCAAACCCAGCACCCGCCTACGATGTCTCCGCAGCTTGTGCGGGCTACTGCTACGGAATTGCCCAGGCAGATGCACTGGTTCGTTCCGGCATGGCAAAGTACGTCCTGGTTGTTGGCGGCGAAAAGCTCAGCGACTTCATCGACCCAACCGATCGAAGCATTTCCTTCCTTCTCGGCGATGGCGCTGGTGCCGCAATTGTCGGACCTTCCGATGTACCTGGAATTTCGCCATCGGTTTGGGGTTCAGATGGTTCAAAGTGGGATGCCGTCAGCATGACCTCTTCGCTGTTGGATTTCCGCGATGGAGCGGCGTCCTGGCCAACTCTTCACCAGGAGGGACAGACCGTCTTCCGCTGGGCGGTTTGGGAAATGGCTAAGGTTGCCAAACAAGCACTGGAAGTTGCCGGAGTAAAAGCCGAAGACCTAAGCGCTTTGGTTACCCACCAAGCCAACATACGTATTATCGACGAGCTAGCCAAGCAACTAGAACTTCCAGAATCGGTGGTTGTCGCGCGCGATATCATCAACACCGGAAACACTTCCGCTGCGAGTATCCCGTTGGCAATGCATGAACTTTTGACCTCAGGAGCGGTAAAGTCTGGCGGATTGGCGCTAGAAATTGGATTCGGCGCAGGACTTGCCTTCGGCGCTCAAGTAGTAGTTCTGCCCTAAAATTGAATAGATAAATAACCACAAAGGAGAAACCATGGCACTGTCAAAGGATGAAGTACTTGCTGGCCTAGCCGAGCTAGTAAACGAAGAGACCGGTCTTGCTACCGACTCGGTACAGATGGACAAGAGCTTCAGCGATGACCTAGACATCGACTCGATCTCGATGATGACCATCGTTGTAAACGCTGAAGACAAGTTCGGCGTAAAGATTCCTGACGAGGAAGTAAAGAACCTCGTAACTGTTGCTGACGCTGTTAACTACATCGCAGACAACCAGTAACTAAAACTGAGAGAGTTTTCGTGAAGATCGTAGTAACTGGTTTGGGTGCAACGACACCACTAGGTGGAGATGTTCGCTCCACTTGGAACGCACTGCTTGCTGGAAAGTCGGGAATCTCGACTCTTGAGCAGCCGTGGGTCGCCCAGTACGAGATTCCGGTCACCTTCGCTGGCCAGGCAAAAGTCCCGGCCAGCGAGGTGCTCACCCCTCAAGAATGCAAGCGTCTCGACCCTTCGAGCCAGTTTGCACTTATAGCTGCCCGCGAAGCTTGGGCGGACGCTGGTGCACCTTCGGTGGAACCAGAGCGTCTTGCGGTTGAATTCTCAACTGGTATCGGTGGAGTCTGGACTCTGCTTGATGCATTCGACACACTAAAAGAACGTGGTCCTCGCCGAGTCCTTCCGATGACCGTTCCGATGCTTATGCCTAATGGTCCAGCCGCTGCTATCGGCATGGATCTCGCAGCCCGCGGTGGTGTCCGAACCTCAGTTTCTGCCTGTGCTTCCAGCACCGAGGCAATCGCTAACGCAATCACTCGACTACAGTCGGGCGACATTGACATCGTCGTTGCTGGTGGTTGTGAAGCCGCTATTCACCCACTTCCAATCGCTGCCTTTGCCGCGATGCACGCTACCTCACGTCGTAACGACGAACCAGAGCTTGCCTCGCGACCTTACGACGTCGCCCGAGACGGATTCGTCATGGGTGAAGGTGGCGGTGCCATGGTTCTTGAAACCGAAGAGCACGCCCTTGCGCGTGGCGCCAAGATTTACGCCTACCTAGTTGGTGGCGCAGTAACCTCAGACGCTTACCACATCACCGCTCCAGACCCAGAAGGCAGCGGAGCCGCTAGAGCGGTTTTGGCGGCTCTCAAGCAGGCCGAGGCTAAGCCTGAGGATGTTTTGCACATCAACGCTCACGCAACCAGCACCCCGGTCGGTGATATCGCTGAATACACCGCGCTAAAGCGAGTTTTCGGAGACCACCTGGGCAAAATTGCAGTTTCAGCTACTAAAGCTTCTACCGGGCACCTACTCGGTGGCGCAGGTGCTATTGAGGCCGTATTTACCGTGTTGGCACTAAAGGAGCGCATCGCTCCCCCAACTATCAACTTAGACAACCAAGACCCTGAGATTCCTTTGGACGTTGTTACCAGCCCTAGAAAGCTTCCAGACGGTCCAATCCTTGCAATCAGCAACAGCTTCGGGTTCGGCGGTCACAACGCCGTTGTTGCTTTCCGAAGCTACGAATGATTAGTTCAACAAAAAATCCCCAGTACTTTTTAGTACTGGGGATTTTTCTTGAGGTTTTTAGTGGGCGTGCTGACCGCGTGAGTTTTCGAACACGAAGCCGATCAAAGCAATTACTGCCAGTGGCAAGCCAACGATGAATAGCCACCAACCAACCGCGAGAGAAGCAAATACGATTGCACCGAATAGACCTAAGAAGAAAGGCCACCAGCTCCAGGCGTTGAAGAAACCAATTTCGGAATCTCCGTCCGAGATCTTTGCTAGTGGGTTGTCTTCAGGAACCGGACCTTGAGTGCGGTGAGTTTTACCTAGGTAAAAAGCAATAAACGCGGCCATCATTGCCAGCATTAGAAGACCTGCGGTTCCGATGATCTCAACCTTCAAGGTACCCAAAGAAGGCCCTGAGGTTGCTAGGCCATCGTATGGCTCCCACAAACCAACTAGTGCATAGCCGATTGCTGCTAGTAGGTAAAAGACTGAACCAGCCCAAAAAAGTCGTGCATTAGTGCGCATTTCTAGTTAGCCCTTCTTTGCGGTTTTCTTAGTGGCAACGCTGTCGCTTGCCTCCGGGTGGTTCAGATCAAAAGCGGGTGACTCTGAACGGATTAGAGGAATCGAAGTGAAGTTGTGACGTGGGAATGGTGATGCGGTGGCCCATTCAAGCGAACGTCCGTAACCCCAAGGATCGTTTACCGAAACCTTTACGCCATTGCGGTGAGTGATGTAGACGTTCCATAGGAAAGGAATGAAGGAAAGTGCCAAGATGGCGGATCCCGCAGTGGAAACCTCGTTCAAGAAAGTGAATCCATCCTCTGGTAAGTAGGTTGCATAACGACGAACCATACCTTGCACTCCCAGCCAGTGCTGAACCAAGAAGGTTCCGTGGAAACCTACGAATAGCATCCAGAACTGGATCTTGCCAAGGCGCTCGTTTAGCATCTTGCCAGTCATCTTTGGATACCAGAAGTAGATTCCGGCGAACATTGCGAATACAACGGTACCGAAAACTACGTAGTGGAAGTGAGCCACCACAAAGTAGCTGTCGCTGAGAGCGAAATCGAGGGTTGGGCTGGAAAGAATAACGCCGGTCAAACCACCAAAAATAAAGGTAGTTAGGAAGCCAAGCGACCAGAGCATCGGAGTTTCGAAACTTACCGAACCCTTCCACATGGTTCCGATCCAGTTGAAGACCTTTACACCGGTTGGCACTGCAATCAGCATCGTGGTGAATGCGAAGAACGGCAGAAGCACCTGGCCCGTGACGTACATGTGGTGAGCCCACACGGTCATGGAAAGAGCCGCGATTGCAATGGTTGCATAAATCAGGGTCTTGTAACCAAAGATGGGCTTGCGGCTAAATACCGGAATAATTTCCGAGATGATTCCAAAGAATGGAAGTGCAAGGAT
This sequence comes from Rhodoluna sp., assembly GCA_023260375.1. Classification (GTDB taxonomy): domain Bacteria; phylum Actinomycetota; class Actinomycetes; order Actinomycetales; family Microbacteriaceae; genus Rhodoluna. The sequence continues at coordinate 14,141 of JALQVK010000192.1, forward strand.
GTAAACCTCTGGGTGACCAAAGAACCAGAACAGGTGCTGCCAGAGCATTGCGCCACCATTTGCTGGGTCAAAAATGTGTGAACCAAACTTGCGGTCGGCTCCAAGAGCGAAGAAAGCCGCAGCTAGCGGTGGGAAACACATGATTACCAGAATCGAAGTCACCAAGGTGTTCCAGGTGAATACCGGCATGCGGAACATGGTCATACCTGGTGCACGCATGGTCAAGATCGTTGTAATGAAGTTGACACCACCCATGATGGTTCCGAAACCACCGAGTGCCAAACCAAATACCCAAAGGTCACCACCGATACCTGGTGAGAAGGTTGTGGTAGAAAGTGGAACGTAGGCGAACCAACCAAATGAAGCTGCACCTTGGGGAGTAAAGAATCCAGCGACAGCAACCAAGCTGCCGAAGAAGTAGAACCAGTAGGCAATTGCATTTAGGCGGGGGAAAGCCACATCTGGGGCGCCGATTTGTACCGGCATCAGGATGTTTGCGAATGCCGCAAAAAGCGGGGTCGCGAACATAAGCAACATGATGGTTCCGTGCATGGTGAACAGCTGGTTGTACTGCTCCTTCGAGCCAACAATCTGCAAACCAGGCATGGTGAGCTGTGCACGAATCATCAGCGCCATGACT
>JALQVK010000039.1 GCA_023260375.1 Rhodoluna sp.
GCGGCCTGAAGGTTTTGTCCCACGATGATCACCGGAAGCAGCACAAGCTGCAGGAAGGTCTGAGCAATCCAGCCCACGATGATCACGGTGTTACCGGTGGCAATCGCGCCAGGCAGTGAAACCAAGGTCAGCCCGAAGAAAACATAGGCCGCCCACATGTTGCCAACGCGCTTGGTAATAAAGAGGCCAATGCGGTCATTTAGCGAAAGCTTCGGCTTGTGGTGGTGAACCGGCTTCGGCTCGTGCGCTTTGCGCTCCTCGGCGTGAGGGTGCTGCTGGTACTGGTAGTTAGCCTTAACCATTTCGCTTCCGGTAAATAACTTCAATCTTGGTGCTGGCAGGAACTAGTGAAACCGCCTTGACCTTGACCGACACCGCAGAAACATTCAAGAGCTCTTCAACTTTGCCGTGCAGGAAGTCTGGGTCCAGATTGGTTCCTTCTAGGGTCAGCATGGTGCGCTCGTCGTCGCGCTGCCCACGCAGGAAGTAGTGCGAATCAACCACGGCCATAACCAAAACTAGGAATGCCGAGTACTCAATCTTTTCCAAAAGGCTGAAACCGGTCAAACCGATGATCAAACCTGAGCCAAGGCCAACCATTAGGTAGGCCATTGCCACCCAAGTTGCGGTCGACGAACGAAGACGGATGATGCTGATAACCGCGAACAGAGCAAAACCGACACCGAGTGAAAGAGTGTAAGAAGCCAGAGCACCGGTCAGTGCCCAAAGGGTGATGTTGATGGCTGCAATTGAGATGGCCATCTCTCGGTCGCGGTGTCGGCGGTAAAATAGTACGAAGGCCAACAGCGCAACGACGACTAGGTCAACACCTAGCGATGCGAAAAAATCAATCGGGTCTACACGAAGCATGGAGTAAGTCTAAACGCATGACCAAGAAAAGACTGTCTCTGGCTTTGGCTCTCACCAGCATTCTGGTGGCCGTGAGCGTAGTCTTACTGGTCATTTTTCTCCCGATAAACCTCGGAACCAATACCCCTGGCCCCAAACCGACAACCACCGAAAAGCCGGCTCCCGTGGTGAACGAGCTGGACCGCATCTTCGACCCGAGCAAGGTTTCCCAAACCTTCATCGAGCTTCCGCAAAAGAGCATCGACAAACTTGCTGGCTACAACAACGAAAGTTACGTGGCCGCCAAGTTCCGCATGGTTTACGACGGCACCGAAACTCAGAGCGTGAATGTTGGCATTCGCATCAAGGGAACCACCACTCACTCCACGCTGAACAACCTCTACTACCGCCCGTCGTTCAAGATCAAGTTCGATTGGGCCAAGGGTTACGAAACTCAAACCCTATTCGGCAAGCGCTCGCTCACCTTCAACGCCTTCGTTCAAGACAACAGCCGCCTGCACGAAACCTATGCCTACAAGGCCTACCGCGCCATGGACGTTCCGGCCCCGCGAACCGGCTACACCACCATCTCTTTCGAAGGTGCTACCAAACCGAACAAACCGAGTCGCGGGCTCTACCTCGTCCTGGAATCTGAAGACGACGAATTTTTCGCCGACCACTTCAAAGACGTCACGCAGCACGTCTATGAAAATAACCACGACGTCACCGACTTCGACGTCGCCAAGGTTGGTGGGGATGTTGAAACCAACACCTACTTCCGCGTGAAGGCCGGTTGGAAGGCCACCCCAAACCGCGACGATCTGCGTGCGTTCACCAAAGCCGTCAATACCGACGGCAAAACCTTTTGGGACAACCTAGATGTGGTCGCCGACCGCGAGCGCCTGATCGCGCTCTTCGCCACCGACAACTTCACCGGCAACTGGGACACCTACTCCGGTCCGCTTCGTAACAACTTCACTTTCCGCTCAAACGTCGCCGGCAAGTTCACCTTTGTACCTTGGGGCACCGACCAGTCGTTCGGTGAGAACCTGTTCAACGACCCTGGCGCCAGAGTGCGTTTCCCCGGCTACCGACTACCTGTCAAAACCCACGACGACTTCTTTATCACCGTCGACAAACCTTGGACCGCCTACCCTGGCAGCTATGTTTTTGCCTATAGCGCCGGTCTTCGCGACATGGCCAAGATGGAGAACTACCAGATCCTCCGCGGCAAGATTTTCGTGAAGTGCCTACGTTATGCCCCTTGCGCAACTCTTTACTTCCAAGACCTGCAGAAGCTAAGCGCCTGGGCCAAGAGTGAAAAGCTCAGCGACCAAATGCGCGCAACCAGCCAGCTGGTCAACCAGTACCTCACCCCTTACCAAAAGGCTGAGGGCGTGCGCACCGCGAACTGGACCGACACCCAAATCAAGCGAGTCGACGCCGCGATCAAGCGCAATTGCGCGCTCGACAAGTCCAACGTCATCACCACCTGCAAGGCAGCCAATGGCTAGTCGCGATTTGAAGGTCATCTGGGGGTCGGTTGCACTGAGCGTCGTCCTAGCAGCCACGTTCGCCATCAACCTAAGCACCCAACCCATAAACACCCCAACCCCTAAGCCAACAGCAACCAAGCCAGCCGATCCAACCGCGCTCACCGACCTCGACAAAGTTTTCGACCCAAGTCTCATCAGCGACATCCAACTGGACATCCCAGCCAAGTCACAAAAGGCACTGAGCAACGCCAACATGGACGTCTACGTGCCGGCCACCTTCCAAATCACCATCGGCACCCAGAAGTCGCCAAAGATGGATGTGCAGATCAAGATCAAGGGAACCACCTCCCGCTACGGCATCAATACCACCTACCAGTTCTCCTCTTATAAGGTGAAGTTCGCGTTCGGCAAGCAACACAAAACCCAGACCCTGCTGGGCCTAAAGTCGCTAACCCTGAACGCCATGACCCAAGACTCTTCCAAGCTTCACGAAACCTTTGCCTACGAGGCCTACCGCGCAATGGGCATCCCAGCCAGTCGCACCGGCTACGCCCACCTCAAAATGAGCAAAAACATTCCGAAACCCGATCGCGGCCTCTACCTAGTTCTCGAATCCTTGGACGACGTCTTCCTCGGCAACCATTTCAAAGACGTCACCCAGCACCTTTACGAGAACAACCACA
>JALQVK010000079.1 GCA_023260375.1 Rhodoluna sp.
TGGCAGCGAGCGCCTTCGATCGCGTGATTGCTCTCGGACCCAGGGCTCGGGGAATCAACATCACATCGATTGCCAGCTTTGAACTAACCCGTGAATCGAAACTGGTGACCAAACATGAGTACTGAAGGTAAAACCCTAAGGCAGTATGCCGAACTTATTAGGGCTGGACACTTAGTAGAAGTCGATGTCTCTAAGTTTTCTGAAGCGACGGCGGCCGACCTGAGCCTTCTAATTGAAGTGACCAAGCAAGCTGGTGGACCAATCGCAGTGACTCTGGATCGTCTATCCAAAGTCGTGAACACCCGCGACCAAGCTCAAAACGATTTGGCTTTGGCAGTAGCTGGGCCAAAAGCCAGCACTCGATTGGTTATGTCTTTGCCAGTTTTGGTTTTTATTGGAGCGGGTATTGCCGGTATCCCAATATTGCGCATGCTCTGGCAGCCGTCGATTGTTTGGCTGAGTCTTGTCCTTGGAGTTGCCATGTTTTGGTTGGGATTTCGCTGGACGAGCAAAATTCTGAGGAAAGCCGAACCAACCAAAACCGACCCGGGCATGGAACTCGAGGCCATTGCCATTGGGGTTCAGGCTGGTTTGCCACTCTCGGTCGCCCAAGAGCTAGTTCCCAATCTACCGGCGAGTGAATTACAAGATTTTGGTGAGGGCAGTGGGGTAGCCATTCATCAACTTATTACCGACCGAGCAGATTCAAAGCGCATCGATCAGTTCAATTCCGATCGCCTGAAAATCCAGAAGGCTGCCGTTTCGGTGCTTTGGCCGCTCGGCCTAACCGTTTTGCCAGCATTCGTTCTGATTGCCATTGTGCCAATCGGTGCTGCGCTAATTCAAAACCAATAAAGGAGATAAATGAAAACCATCAAAAGTGAACAAGGTTCGGCAACCGCGGAATATGCGATTGCCACAATGGCAGCAGTCGGATTTGCCGGGTTGCTTGTTGTAATCATGAGAAGCGACGAAGTGAAGAAGCTTCTTTACGACCTAGTTATGAAGGCGTTGACCCTTGGATCTCAGTAGCGAAAACGGAACGGTAACCGCTGAACTGGCCATCTCGCTACCTGCTGTGCTCCTAGTTCTCACCTTCGCAATCCAAGTTCTGGGTATTCAGGTGGAGCGGGCTGCACTTGTCGGAACCTTAGCCATGGAAGCAAGGCAAGCGGCTCGGGGAGAAGTTGTGCCTGGAGCCAAAGTGGAAGGAAACCTGGTCTGCGTGGCCAAACAACGGCAGTCTTTGATACCAGTGACCGAAAAACAATGCGCGCGTCGTCTCGGTATCTAGAAGACCGAGGAGCGGGAACAGTCTTAGCCCTGGCCTTGATCGGCATAATCAGCGGCCTGACTTTGGTCATGCTCGGGGTTTCGGCAAACGTGGTCAATCAGCTTCGGCTAAATGCGCTCGCGGACAATGCTGCGGTTGCGGCGGCAGATGCATTACGTGGATTGGTGGCGGGAATACCCTGCGAGGTAGCTCAAGAGTTGGCTCCGGTGTCCGAATGTTCAATCGTGGGAAATGATGTACTGGTTACGATTCACCAGGGCTCGCTTACCGCGCGCGCAAGGGCGGGTGAGTCGGGCTGATTGGTATTCTTAGAGCCATGTCTGCAACCAATATTTTCTTCATGCCAGCGTCTAAACCGCTGTGGTGCGATTTGGCAGTGGAACTTGATTCCAAGGGCTTCAAGCCGGCAATTTGGTTGGGCGATTGGCGCTTCGATGACTTTGGTCGCAAGACATTCCCAAACGCAGAAGTTTTAAACCTGGTCAACTTCCATATAAACCTTTCCGATAAGCCGGTTCGCTACACTCCGAGTGCCGCCTACATGCGTAGTCGCGATTTCATTCAGATGAAAACTGAGACCATGAAGTTGATGGACCGCCAAGACGAAACCCGACTTTTCGGGCGTTTGGAACGCGATGCATACTTCTACTCGATGTTCAATCACCTGTATTCCTCGATAATTGAGCAAAAGATTGGTGCATTGGTTGTGGGAGAGGCCCCGCACCACGCTGCACAACTTATCGCCTACAAGATCTGCGAAAGCCTGGGTATACCCACATACAACCTTCTTGCCAACACCTATGTACCGCTAGTGCAGGTCAACCGATCAATTGTTGGAGCTCCAATCCCGGCGGCGGGTAAGCGCGATCTAACCCTGCATATGCAAGAGATTCAAAAGGCGCTAGACGCCTACAGAGAGGGAATTCCAACACCTCTTTACATGAAGAACCAGCAGAACTTCGATAAAACTTGGAAGTTCTCTAGATATGCACGTAAATACTGGAAGCACCTAATTGGTTTGAAACTGAAGGCACTTTTGGGTCGACCACTTCCTAAAAACAACAACGACACCACGGTTCGCATCCAGTATCCAGACCAGAAAAATCAGAAGCGCTGGTTGACCCCGTTCCGTGTGAACGGATTACGTCTGGCGCTTGAACGCGAGTACGCAGAACTTTCGGAGCCGGTTGACTTCGACGACCAGCACCTACCGAAGTTTGTCTACTTCCCAATGCCATACGAACCAGAACGCACTTCATTGCCAGACGGTGGAGATTTCTATGAGGCAATGGACGCACTGCTGGCACTTCGTGAATACTTACCAGACGATGTACACATTTTCGTCAAGGAGCACCCTTCTCAGTTCGCTCGAAAACTTTCCGGCCACAAGGGTCGTAGCCCGTTCAGTTACCGAGTAATCAAGAACCTGCACAATGTTCGATTGGTCAGCATTTCGGTACCGAGCTCAAAACTGACTGAGCGAGCTGAGTTCGTTTGCGCGATCACTGGAACCGCCATCCTTGAGGCCGCCCTGATTGGTAGCCGTGGCGTAACCTTCGGAACTCCATGGTTCTACAACTTGCCTGGGGTTTATCTTTTCGATGACCTTCCCGAGTACAAGAAGTTCTTGAAACTGCCAACTTCGAACGTCGACGAGATTTCTAAAGCCGCGAAGTCGAGCATCGATAAGTTCGGTATCCCCGGAACAATAAGTGTTTCTCAGCACAATTACACCAAGCAGAAATTCGGTGAAGCATTTCCCAAACTGGTCGATGATGACGCGATGGTCAAGCTGGTTGCAGAAACCATTGTCAAAGACTTCAAATCCACAAGGAAATAATCATTTCTTGCGTAATTGTCTGACCCTGTCGTAAGGTCATAGCGACGCGGTAAGAATATTTACCTCTTATATGTAGTTTCAGCACGGTAGTAAGGAATCCTTTGGCAACCAGTCAAAAACTAGTCATTGTCGAGTCTCCGGCAAAGGCAAAAACCATCTCCAAGTATCTTGGCGATGAATTCACCGTGCTCGCATCGGTCGGACACATTCGTGAACTGGTTGAGCCAAAGAATGTTCCGAAAGAACTGAAAAAGACTTCGATAGGTAAGTTCGCCGTGGACGTCGACAACGGATTTACTCCTTATTACGGCATCACTGCTGGTAAAGCCAAGACGATTTCCGACCTGAAGGCTGCGCTAAAAACTGCCGACGAACTTTACCTCGCAACCGATGAAGACCGAGAGGGAGAGGCAATCGCATGGCATTTGCTCGAGGTTTTGAAGCCTAAAGTTCCAGTGAAGCGAATGGTGTTCCACGAAATTACCAAGGAAGCCATTCAAGGTGCTCTCGAGCACACGCGCTCGCTAGACAACGACTTGGTCGAAGCGCAAGAAACCCGACGAATCGTTGACCGACTATTCGGCTACGAAATTTCTCCAGTGCTTTGGCGCAAGATCAACCGCGGTCTAAGCGCCGGCCGTGTGCAGTCTCCGGCAGTTCGCCTGGTGGTTGAGCGTGAGCGTGAACGCATGGCGTTCATCTCGGCTTCTTACTACGACGTTAAAGCGACCTTCGACCCAGCAGTTTCGGGCGAGCCAGCCTTTGAGGCAAAACTTCAGACCATCGATGGCAAGCGTATTGCCACCGGTGAAAACTTCGACGACCGTGGAAACCTTAGCGGCAACGTCATGCTGCTCGATGCAGCTGCTGCCGAGGCTCTTGCCAAGGCCGTTGGTCAAAATGGTGTTGGCATTGAAGTGGTTTCGGTTGAAGCCAAGCCTTCGACCCGTCGCCCAGCAGCACCATTCACCACGTCGACATTGCAGCAAGAGGCGTCTCGCAAACTTCGCATGAGCGCCAAACAAACCATGGACACCGCTCAGGGTCTTTACCAAGAGGGTTACATCACCTACATGCGTACCGACTCGCCAACCCTTTCGGCTCAGGCGATCTCGGCTGCACGTTCTCAGGCTTCGAAAATGTTCGGCGCCGAGTTCGTCTCGGATGCACCTCGCGTTTACACGGGCAAGTCGAAGAATGCCCAGGAAGCGCACGAAGCAATTCGTCCGGCTGGTGAAGTTTTCAAGACTCCGTCCGAGCTTTCATCGGTGCTTTATGGACGTGCCTATGACCTTTATGAATTGATCTGGAAGCGAACTGTCGCCTCTCAGATGCAAGATGCAAAGGTTTCTACCACCACCGCGAAGATCAAGGTTGGCCCACTGGACGACGGCCGTAACGCCGAGTTCACCGCCAGCGGTACCGTGGTCACTTTCCGCGGATTCCTCGCTGCTTATGAAGAAAGCCAGGACGAATCTCGCAATCAGGATGACTCTCAAGAATCGAAGCTTCCTAACCTTGCGGTTGGCCAGAAGTTGAACTTGGTTGAGGTCAACGCCAAGGACCACCAAACCTCACCACCACCTCGGTTCACCGAGGCTTCGCTAGTCAAAGCTCTGGAAGAAGACGGCATCGGCCGACCTTCAACCTACGCCAGCATCATGTCGAACATCACCAATAAGGGTTATGTCACTAAGCGCGGCCAAGCTCTTGTTCCAGAATGGATCGCGTTCACCGTCATCCGTTTCTTGGAAGAAAACTTTGGCAACATGATTGACTACAAGTTCACGGCTGAAATGGAAGAGGACCTCGACCAAATTGCCGATGGAAAGTTGAATTCCAAGGACTGGCTAAAGAGCTTCTACTTCGGTCACGACGACGTGGTTGGTTTGAAGGAAACAGCCGAGAACATTCTCGACCAGGACCCTCGTGCCATCAATTCTTACCCGATTACCGACGACATCACTCTGCGCACCGGACAGTACGGCCCCTATCTCGAGCTATTTCAAGAGCCAGGCAGTGAAGGCGCCGACCCTGAAACCGGTCGTCGCATCGTAAACATTCCTGAGGAGCTTGCGCCCGACGAACTAACTGCTGCCAAGGCTCAGGAACTGGTTGACGCACCAATTATTACCGACCGAGTTCTGGGTGTTGACCCAGTTTCCGGTTTCGAAGTGCTTTTCAAGGACGGTCGCTATGGCCCTTACGTGGTTCTAAATGACCCAGACGCCGACAAGCCGAAGACCGCATCGCTATTCAAGTCGATGAGCCCAGCGACCATAGATTTGGAAACAGCTTTGCAGTTGCTTTCGTTCCCGAAGGTTATTGGCCAAGACCCCGAAACTGGTGTGGACATTTCGGCTCAGAATGGAAAGTTTGGTGCCTACCTCAAAAAAGGTACTGACTCTCGTTCCTTAGCCAGCGAGGAAGAGTTGCTAACCGTCGACCTAGCCAAGGCTCTTGAGCTTTATGCCCAGCCTAAGTATGGCGCACGTCGCACCGCAGCCACACCGCTTCGTGAGTTCGGCGAAGACCCAGCATCAGGCGGACCAGTGGTTGCTAAGACCGGCCAGTTCGGTCCTTATGTCTCCGACGGTTTCGTGAACGCAACAATTCCAAAGGACGACAATCTTGAAGACATGTCGGCCGACCGTGCCTTCGAACTGCTCATGGCTCGTCGTGAAAAACT
>JALQVK010000089.1 GCA_023260375.1 Rhodoluna sp.
GACCAGAGATCTCGGCAACCGAGGCAGGGGCTTAGTCCAGGAACAATCGCTTGGGAGATTCTGAGATTCTCAATACCGTACTCGATTGCAATGTAAGGATTTTCAACCGCACGATAATTGCGGGGATTCAGTTGATGCATGGCGCTGAGAACGGAAATTCGTAGGCCCTTTTTGATTTTTGGATTTGAATGATTAATGATGAATTTTCCGGTTTGAGTGCTCAATATTTCTCGGGTAGCGGCCAGCCTGGAAAGTCCCAGCTGGGTCGGGCTAAAACTTAGTTCGCCAATGTCTTCGCGCTTTATAAAGCCATAGTCGGTGGTTTCGAATCTACAAAAACCGGCCTCGCTAAGTGTTTTGATGACCATGAGTCCGGTGCGATTGAGTTGCTCCACGATAACTGTTGCGGCGGCTCGTCTTGCCAAAACACTCTCCGGAGTCTGATCGGTTTCAAAGCCGATTCGAATTATTTCGGCGAATCGAACGTCCAGGGCGGTTCCTTCTGAACGTCTAGTTGGTTGGTCAAGCAGGCTGGGACGCAGTTGCGTGATTAACTCCTGTGTTTCAATTTCGTCTAAACCAACCGATGCACCCACATGGTTTAGCTGGTCTTCAGGGATACCTTGAAAAAGTAAGTGAATGAGTCGCTCTTGGGCGTGGCTGACATCGGCAAGTTTCTGGTTTTGTCCGCTGAGACCGAGAGCCAGCTCCGTCTCAGATTTCCAAATTGGTATTTTGGAGGGATTTAGTTGATAAGGCATCTGGCAATTTTGCTGGACACCTAAAGAACCTTTGGTTACTTATTCACAAGCGACTACTGCTGCCCACCCAGCAGGTCTCTCAGTGCTTGGTCAATCGAGTCTTCGCCGCCCGAGATTCTTTGGATGTATACGTCCACGTTGTCGATGTCTGAACTGGAAGGTAGTAGGTCTGGGTGATCCCAGATTGCATCACGTTTTTCAATACCGATACGTTCGGTGAGGGCGCGCCAAAACTGAGCTGCTTCTCGACCACGTTTGGGTTTCAATTCCAATCCAACCAAGGTTGCAAAAGTTGATTGTGCTGGGGAACTAGTGGCACGGCGGCGCCTCAGGACCTCGTTCAGGGTCACCGCATCGGGAAGTAACTTGGATGCACTTTCGGTGACCACATCGACCCAACCTTCAATCAGCGCTAGCAGAGTTTCGATTGAAGCCAGTGCCGAAATCTGTTCCTCGGTGCGTTCTGAAAGTAATTCGCCACTTTCGAGAGCTGCTCTAAGTGCCTCGGCATTTTCTGGAGTGATCGAGGTTGCAAGGTTCCCCATAGCCTCACCGTCGATTGAAATACCGCTGGCATAGTTGGTCAGCTGGGCGATGACGGCTTCGCGAAGCCAGCGACTGTGCCTAAATAACCTGGCGTGTGCCAACTCGCGCAGTGCCAGGTAGATGCTGGCCTGGCCTTCGTCTAGGTCATTAGCTTTTATGAACTCGATGAGATTTTGCGGAACAAATGCTGCTCGCGACTCGGTGTAAAAAGGCAGACCGATGTCGCCGCCGGTTAGAACTTCGTGGCTCAATTTTCCAAGTGCTGACCCTAGTTGCATTGCAAAGAGGGCACCACCTGCCGACCGCATGATTCCTTGGGCGCCTTGAGCGAGCCCGTCAAGTTCACTAGGTAAATTGGCCTGAAGATTTTCGGTGAGAGCGGCCGCAACTCTTTGGGCGATAGGACCGGCAAGCTCTTGAAAAAGCGGTAATGCATCTTGAACCCAAACCTCGCGAGACAGTAATTTTGGCTCGGTGGCCATGTTGCTGAGCGAGGTGGCTTGGTCGAGCCAAAGGTTTGCGATGTGAGTCGCCTCCATGAAAGCGGTTTTTGCGTGCTCCGAGACTGGGCGACTTCCTTCGCGAGCCGCCGAAAGAGCCTGCTGGCCGGCAACTGTCCAATTGACGCCTGCGACCGTTTGGCTTTCACCCTGTTTTATGGCGTTTTGCAATTGGGATAAGAGAGCTTTGATGGTTTCAGGGTCATTCGGTAATCCGGCAACTTTTGCCAGCTCCTCGGCATTGATGTTTCCGTTTCCGCTAAGTAGTTCTTGCAGAAACTTGGCAAAGTCCTCCGGATCGAAACCTTCGGGCACGTTTTCGTCGCTCATTTTTCAAGGTTATTGGTTCATGTCTGGGATTATCCCGAGATTATTGGCATGTTCGCCCTCAGCGTTTAGCATCCATCTAGGCTGGTTGGGTGAAGGTATCTACGCGAAGACGACTCGGCTTTGGTCTATTAGTCTTTTCTGTTCTCGCCATGCTTTGGGGTTTCAATCAAAGGTTGCCATACGTAATCGAAGAGCCAGGTCCAGCCTTCAATGTTTTGGGGGAAGACAACGGGGTAGAGGTAATTCAAGTCGAAGGCGCGCAAACTTCTGAAAATCCGGGCTCTCTTGACCTGCTGACCGTCCATGTGATCGGTAGTCCGAGAAATACACCAACTTTTTTCGAGTTAGTTCCGCCGTTTTTTTCTAATGACCGAAGCATTGTTCCGCTTGAAATGTATTTTCCGGTTGGCTTGACCAGAGAACAAGCGCTCGAAGCTGAGCGCAAAGATTTCGACGCATCACAAATGGCTGCGGTAGCTGCAGCAAAAACTGCTTTGAGTCCAGAAATAGCCAAGACACTTGCCGTGAAGCTCAATCTAAAAAATGTGGTTGGGCCTTCTGGCGGCCTAATGTTCACGCTAGGCATCATCGAGAAAGCAACTTCCGAGTCTTTGACCGGGGGTAAGAAAATTGCCGGCACGGGCACGATTTCAAACGACGGCCAGGTTGGGCCAATCGGTGGGATTAGATTCAAAATGTTGTCGGCTAAACGCGCCGGAGATCAGTTTTTCTTAGCTCCCAAACAAAACTGCGACGAAGTTTTTGGCAATACTCCATCGGGCCTGAAGGTTTTCGCGGTAAAAAACCTGAAGCAGGCTCTGGACGCACTCAAGGTTATTGCTGCCGATGGAGATGTCTCGAAGTTACCTGTCTGTTCCGCCAAGTAGATTAGTGTCATGACACGCAAACCGGTGCGCCCAGCACAGCTTTCAATAATCATCCTGGTAGTTCTCGCAATCGCCTTTTTCGCGGTAACCAATTTCTACACCTCGGTCCTTTGGTACGAGCAACTCGGATTCGATCAGGTTTTGTTCACCCAAATCAAAGCGCAGGTATTGCTCGGTTTGAGCGCAGGTATTTTTGCGGCTCTAGTGGTTGGTATCAACGTTTTTGTGGCTAACAAAATGAAACCTCTTTATGCCAAAACCGCACCATTGAACGACCCGCTTGAGGCAATTCGAGAATCAATCGCGAAAATGCGAAAGGCACTGTTGTTCCTGGCACCTTTGGTCGTTGGAGTTATGTCGGGAATCGCGGCAGCGCCAAGATGGCAGCAGGCACTAATGTTCTTCAATTACACGCCGTCCGGAAAAGTTGATCCTCAGTTTCACTTGGATGCCAGTTTCTACATGTTCCAATTGCCATTCCTCGGAGATTTGGTGTCGTTCCTATCAACTCTGACCTTGGTAACGACTCTTGGAATCGTGTTCTTACATGCGGTAAACGGTAGTTTGCGTTTCGCCGGACGGGGAACCACGGTCGGAAGAGGAGCGCGCGTACAAATCTCGGTAATGGCAGCACTGTTCTTGGTCTCCGAATCAGGTTCGATATGGCTTGACCAGTATCGAACCATGACCAGCGCATCAGGCTTGTACACCGGAGCTACCTACGCAGATGTATTCGCACAAATTCCGGGAATGCAAATCGTAGCTGGTATTGGAATTCTGGTTGCGGTAATTTTCCTAGTCGGTGGTTTCATCGGTAAATGGCGTTTGCCTCTGGTTGGAACCGGACTCATGGTTGTCAGCTCGATTATTCTCGGTGGAATTTACCCGTGGGTAGTTCAGACCTTCCAGGTTGTTCCGAACGAAAGAACTTTGGAAAGCGAATACATCAACCGAAATCTTGAAGCCACGCGCTACGCGTATGGTCTCGACAATGTAGAAACGATCGACTACAACGCCAAGACAACTGCGACGCAAGAAGACTTGCGTAAGGATGCGGACACCACAGCCAATATTCGAATCCTCGACCCAATGCTGGTTTCTAGTTCGTTCCGTCAGCTAGAACAATTTAGGCAGTACTACAACTTCACCAACGACCTTGATGTGGACCGCTACACTCTGGATGGAAAAATCCAGGACACCGTGATTGCCACGCGTGAACTGAACCAGAGTGGATTGGGTTCATCTCAGTCTTGGTTCAACAACGCACTGGTCTACACCCACGGCTATGGTTTGGTTGCCGCTTACGGTAACGAACGCGACAGCGATGGTCAGCCGGTATTCCTTCAAAAGGGAATCCCAACCGAAGGTGCTCTAGGAACCTACGAGCCTCGAATTTACTTCGGTGAACAATCCCCTGAATACTCAATCGTTGGAGGCAGTGGCAAAGCCCGAGAAATGGATTATCCAGGTGGCGCCAACAATGCCGAGCAGACCTACACAACCTTCAAAGGCAACGGTGGCCCAAAGCTCGACAACGCCTACAAGCGCCTCGCATACGCACTGAAGTTCTCGAGCGAGCAGCTTCTTTTGTCTGATGCAATCACAAACTCTTCACAAATTTTGTACGACCGTAACCCGATTGATCGCGTTGCAGCGGCAGCCCCATACCTGACGCTCGACAGTGACATTTACCCAGCAGTTGTTGATGGCCGAGTGAAGTGGATTGTCGATGGCTATACGAC
>JALQVK010000097.1 GCA_023260375.1 Rhodoluna sp.
CGAAAGCTTCCTTCTTTGCCTGTGCCGTTCCGGCCGAGCCAGAAACGATTGCACCGGCGTGACCCATGGTCTTACCCTCTGGTGCGGTGAATCCAGCAACATAGGCAACGACAGGCTTGGTCACGTTGTCCTTGATGTAAGCGGCTGCCTTCTCTTCCGAGTCGCCACCGATCTCACCAATTAGAACTATTGCCTTGGTCTCAGGGTCAGCCTGGAATGCTGCTAGTGCGTCGATGTGGGTGGTGCCAATAACCGGGTCTCCACCAATACCGATAGCGGTTGACATACCGATGTCACGAAGCTCGTACATCATCTGGTAGGTCAAGGTACCCGACTTGGAAACTAGACCAATTGGTCCAAAACCGGTGATGTCTGAAGGAGTGATTCCTGCGTTCGACTTTCCCGGGCTGATGATGCCCGGGCAGTTTGGGCCGATGATGCGGGTCTTCTGACCCTTCGAAACGTTGTAGGCCCAGAAGCTAGCCGAGTCGTGAACTGGGATGCCTTCGGTGATAACCACTAATAGTGGAATCTCGGCGTCGATAGCCTCAACTGCAGCAGCCTTCGAGAAGGCGGGAGGAACGAATGCAACCGAAACGTTTGCGCCGGTTGCTGCCATTGCCTCGGCAACGGTTCCGAAGATTGGAAGGGTCTTGCCCTCAACCTCAACGGTCTCGCCAGCCTTGCGAGGGTTTACTCCACCAACGATGTTTGAACCACCCTTGAGCATGCGCCCAGTGTGCTTCATACCTTCGCTACCGGTCATACCCTGAACGATGATCTTTGAATTTTCGTCTAGAAAAATAGCCATTTGTTTTAGTCCTTCTAAGTTTCTATCGGTTGGCCAGTTCGGCAGCCTTGTCGGCGGCCTCGTCCATGGTTGCAACCACGGTTACTAGCGGGTGGTTGGCTTCTGCCAATATGCGGCGACCTTCAACAACGTTGTTGCCGTCTAGTCGAACTACCAAAGGCTTGGTGGCTGAATCGCCAAGCTTCGCAAGTGCACCGACGATACCGTTGGCAACTGCGTCACAGGCGGTGATTCCACCGAAGACGTTTACGAATACGCTCTTGACCTGCACATCGCCAAGGATGACGTCTAGGCCGTTGGCCATAACCTCAGCCGAGGCACCGCCACCAATGTCTAGGAAGTTCGCCGGGCGAACTCCGCCGTGTTTTTCACCAGCGTATGCAACGACGTCCAGGGTTGACATAACCAAGCCAGCACCGTTTCCGATGATTCCAACTTCGCCGTCAAGCTTCACGTAGTTGAGGTCCCAAGCCTTGGCCTTCGCCTCTAGTGGGTCAATTTCGTCGCGTTCCATCTCTTCGCGGTCGGTGTGACGGAATTCGGCGTTGTCGTCTAGCGATACCTTGCCGTCTAGAGCCAAAATCTGACCGTCTTCGGTTTCAACCAGAGGGTTTACCTCAACTAGGGTTGCGTCTTCCTTCACGAACACGTCGTAAAGCTTCACGAGAACTGGGGCTACCTTGGCAGCGGTTGCGTCGTCGAAGCCACCGGCCTTGGCAATAGCCAAAGCCTTGTCTAGGTCGATGCCGGAAACGGCGTCTACGGCAATCTTGGCCAGAGCATCTGGGCGCTCTTCGGCTAGTTGCTCGATTTCCATACCGCCCTCAACGCTGCAAAGCGAAAGGAATGTGCGGTTTGATCGGTCTAGAAGAACTGAGAAGTAGAACTCGCGTGCAATCTTCGCGCCTTCGGCAATCATGACGCGCTTTACAACGTGTCCCTTTATGTCTAGGCCAAGAATCTTGGTGGCTGCTTCCTTGGCAGCTGCTGGGTCGTGAACAACTTTCACACCGCCAGCCTTGCCGCGTCCGCCGACCTTAACCTGAGCCTTAACCACGACAGTGCCGCCAATTTTGGCTGCTGCTGCTTCGGCTTCTTCTGGGGTGTCTGCGGTTAGGCCCTGGAGTACTGGTACGCCGTACTTCTCAAACAGGTCGCGCGCTTGATATTCAAATAAATCCACTGTGAATTTCCGTATCTGTAGAGGTGCAAAAGACGCACCTAAGTGTCAAGTTTAGAGCTTTTTGATTGGTGCGACTTTCACCAAGAGGCGTTTCACACCGCGAGAACCGAAATTGATTTCAGCAGTTTGACGAGGTGCCACTCCGCCGATAGAAATTACCTTTCCGCGGCCGAAATCGTCGTGTTCGATCGAGTCGCCAACCTCGAGCACGAGTCCTTCGTTGTTGCGAACAGACGAGATGGCGCCTTTCCATTCGGTTTTTGGCTTTTCTTCGCGATTACCGTAACCGGTGGTGTCGGCGATCGAAGGACGGAATTGCCTTGGAGCACCGCCACGGTTCGCGCCAGTTTCGCGCCAGGCGATTAGTTCGTCTGGAACTTCAGAGAGGAAGCGACTTGGAAGTGCCGAATCGGTTTCACCAAAGGTGCTGCGGCTGAGGGCCAGCGAGATGTGAAGCTTCTTGCGAGCACGGGTGATTCCAACGTAAAACAAACGGCGTTCTTCGGCGGTTCCGCCAGGAACTAGGAACGACATCTTGTGCGGAAGCAACCCTTCTTCGATACCGGTCAGGAAGACTACGTCGTATTCCAAACCCTTAGCGGTGTGCAGGGTCATGAGCGAGACGGTTCCCGACTCGTCGTCGATGTCGTCGGCGGCGGCAACCAGTGCAACCTCGTTTAGGAAGTCAGGCAGTTTGCCTTCGGGGTTGTTGCGCTGGAATTCCTTCGCAACGTTTACCAATTCTTCGAGGTTTTCAACACGCGCTTCGTCCTGAGGATCGCGGCTTGCCTTGAGTGCATCGAGTAAACCAGAGCGCTGTAATGCGGTTCGCAAAATCTCGTCGACGGTAGAAGTTTCAATCATCGCCTCTAGCTCGTTGAGCAGATCAGCCAATTGGGTTACCGCGCCGGTAATCTTTGGGCCAAAACCCATTTCTCCAACGTGGCTCAGAACTTCACGAACCGAAAGGTCGTTCTTCTCAGCGTATGAGGCAATTTGCGTCTCGGTCGCATCGCCAATACCGCGTTTTGGTACGTTCAGAATTCGGCGAATTGCCAGGTCGTCTTTGCGGTTTGAAATTGCTACCAGGTAGCCGAAGGCGTCCTTGATTTCAGCGCGCTCGTAAAACTTGGTGCCACCAACCACTCGATATGGCAACGCCGACCGAATGAAAATTTCTTCCAGAGCACGAGTTTGCGAGTTGGTTCGGTAGAACACCGCAATGTCACGATAGTCAACCCCAGCGCGGTGCAGGTCGTTGATTTCGTCGGCTATGAACTGCGCTTCATCGTGACCTGAGTAACCGGTATAACCAACAATCTTTTCGCCATCGCCCTTGTCTGACCAAAGGTTTTTGTTCGGGCGATCGAAGTTGTTTCCGATTACGGCGTTTGCAGCCTTCAAGATGTTGTTGGTCGATCGGTAATTCTGCTCAAGCAAAATGGTCTTTGCTCCGGCGAAGTCTTTTTCAAACTCGGAAATGTTGCGAATATCGGCACCACGGAATGCATAGATTGACTGGTCGCTATCGCCCACGACGGTCAGCGAAGCAGGCTGCATTATTTCGCCAGTGCGAGGGTCAATGTCGGCGTATTCAGCAGGAAGCGGCTTGGTAAGTTCGCGAACCAGAGCGTACTGAGCGTGGTTGGTGTCTTGGTATTCGTCTACAAGAATGTGGCGGAACTTGCGCTGGTACTGAGCAGCAACCGCAGGGAATGCGCGGAACAGGTGAACCGTCTCACCAATAAGATCGTCGAAGTCGAAAGCATTGTTGCGGCGAAGTTCCGACTGATAAGAAGAGTAAATCGATGCGATTGCTCGCTGCACCGGGTCTGTGGGGTCGGCGTTGCGAGCGAATTCGTCGGCGTCGATAAGTTCATTCTTGGCATTCGAGATCACCGAAGAAACCCCAGCTGGAGTTAGCTTGTGAAGATCTGCGCCAAGGTCTTTGATCAATCGCTTAAAGATTGCTCGACTATCACCAGAATCGTAAATTGTGAAGTTTGGGTCGTGACCCAGACGTTCGGATTCTCGACGCAAAATGGCTACACAGGCCGAGTGAAAAGTCTTGAGCCAAATTCCGTCGGCCTCGCCGCCAAGCAAATCGCGCACTCTGTGACGCATTTCGGCCGCAGCCTTGTTGGTAAAGGTGATGGCCAGAATTTGTGAAGGCCAGGCTTCCTTCATTCCCAAAAGGTGTGCGATGCGCTTGGTTAGTACCGACGTCTTGCCAGAACCAGCGCCTGCGACGATCAAAAGAGCGCGGCCTCGGTAAAGAACTGCCTCGCGTTGCTGTGCGTTCAAACCCTCAAGCAGGCGTGCTTCATTGAAAGAGCTAAAGAGTTCGGGAGTCGTCATAACTGGACAAGTTTAGGCGAGGCCCTCGACATACTTCAGCAGCAGGTCGGGGTGGTCGGCAAAGATAGCGTCAACTCCCGTCTCGATTAGGTGGTGAAAGTACTCCTCAACCGAATTTTTAGCAAACTCCACTCGAGCGGTAAAACCCCACACCGGAAGCCCCGCCTGATGGGCACGCTCCACAATCTCTGGCATGCGCCTGATCAATTGAAAATCTAGACTCACGCCGTCGTAGTCGAAAGCGTGCTCTTCATCCCACTCTTCCATTCCGTAAATAAGTGGGAACTTGGTTCCGAATCTTGCCCGAAGGGCGTCCATGGTTTCCCACTCAAACGCTTCAACAAAAACCTTTGCGCGGTGTTCGATCCCCGTGGCCTCGACGCAGTCAGCGAAAAGAGAGACGATGTCGATGCCCTCGCCAGCAAAAATCGGTGCGTCTTTCACCTCTAAAATCAGGGTTTTACCAACAACCATTTCGCTCTCTAATAAAGAGGTCAAAGTTGGAATACGAAACTGCCCATCAAACTTGGCCGAACCTGGACGCCATTGCGGCACGCGTTCCTTTGCTCGCAATTCTTGTAATTCGTCCAAGTTGAGCTGATGACTGTGAAAACGACCCTCAAATTTGGGTATCGAAAGCACGTTGGTGGTGTCGCGTAAGTCTGATTCATGCCTAAGCACCAGTTGGCGGTCTTTGGTTGGCACGATATCGCACTCAATTGCCTCGACACCTTGGTCAAACGCGAGGCGAAATGACTCCATGGTGTTCTCTGGTCGGTAAGCTGGTGCACCCCTGTGTCCAAATACCAACAATTCTTATTCCCACTCGATGGTGCCTGGTGGCTTCGAGGTTACGTCTAGGACGACTCGGTTCACACCTTCAACCTCGTTGGTGATTCGGTTCGAAATCTTGGCAAGCACGTCGTAAGGCAATCGCGACC
>JALQVK010000144.1 GCA_023260375.1 Rhodoluna sp.
GTTGCTCCAAACAGTGTGGTTTCTCTCAACATTACCCGCAGGTTAGCCCCGTTTGCGGGCAAGCAACACAACCGTAATAGAAGGTTTGAGCCCTTCCTTGGTTTGAATCTGACCATCGCGAAGTTTGCACTCGATTACGTCGAAGCCTTGACCCCAAAGCGCTCGCTTCAAAAATCCAACGGTTGGCAAAACTCTAGGGTCCCGAGGACCGCCAAAACCGCCAGCTAGATTTGCGCGAGCATGCCAAACACCAAATAGGTGACCACCTTGGACGACGTGTTTTCCAAGTCGACGAATCGCCTTCTTCAATTCAGAACCTGGAGTCTGCAAATAACCGATCAAACCCAGCTCAACCTGATCCTGCTGTGGCACGAACGTAGTCGCATCGGCAACCGTCGCCAAACACTGCGATGCCACGCCAACCTCAGAGGCGTAATCGGAATATTTCCGTAAGGCCACCGGTGAAAAGTCGATGTTCTCAACCGTCCAACCCTGCTTAGCCAACCACACCGAGTTGCGACCTTCGCCGCCAGCTAGGTCGATAGCTCGTCCTGGTTTTAGCGGTGAGCAGTACTCGACGACAAAACGGTTCTCGACCTTCGTATAAAGAAAATCGTCAATCTCGTATTTTTTGTCCCAGTAATCGGAGGTAACTTTAGCCATATCCCAAGTCTCGCCTACTTCAACAAAATAAACTTGAGAAACAACCAAAAGAAGGAGTGCCCGTGGCCACCGAAGTAACCATTGACGACCTAGCCGATGCAATCACCCACGGCGCCTACGTCCTCGACGTTCGTGAGCAAGAAGAATACGACGAAGCTCACGTTCCCGGAGTTGTTCTTATTCCTCTAGGCGAACTCGAGCAGCGCGTTCACGAGGTCGAAGACGGCTCACGAGTTTTTGTAATTTGCCGCTCAGGCGCACGCTCACTTAAGGGTGCCGACATCCTTGAAGCCAACGGCATCGACGCAGTCTCGGTTGCCGGCGGTACTCTGGGCTGGATCGCTTCCGGCCGCGCCACCGAATAATTCGTTCACAGGGGTTTCCCAGACTCCCCTGTTTTGCTGTTACGCATGACTAATTCCGTGCGACAAATGTTGATCAAAGTTCCAGCGGTTACCGCTTTCTTCTGGATCATCAAGGTTCTGGCAACCACGGTTGGTGAAACCTTCTCCGACTTCATCAACGAAACTCTAGGTTTTGGTCTCATCAACACCACCATCGTGATGTCGATTGCGCTGGTCGTAATTTTGGCAATCCAGATGTCACTGAAGCGCTACGTTCCAGCAATTTACTGGCTAGCAATCGTTCAGGTGAGCATCACTGGAACCCTAATCACCGACAACCTCACCGACGGTCTCGGCTTCCCACTGCTTTACTCCACCCTGATATTCGGCGGAACTCTTCTACTTGTCTTCGCAGCCTGGTGGTACCAAGAGCGCACGCTCTCCATCAAGAGCATTAACACCACCAAACGTGAAGCTTGGTACTGGTTGGCCATCCTGGTCACCTTCGCCATGGGCACCGCATTCGGCGATTACCTTGGCGACGCCCTGGGCCTAGGTTTCCTAACCTCAGCCTTCATCTTCGCCGGCGCAATCGCACTCATCGGTCTCGGTTGGAAGTTCAAGTTCATCAACGAAGTTCTTGCCTTCTGGTTGATCTACATCCTCACCCGACCACTGGGAGCTTCGATCGGCGACTTTCTAGCCCAAACCCCAGACGATGGCGGAATCGGCCTTGGAACTACCATCACCAGCATTATCTTCCTGGTGGCAATCCTCGGGTCGGTTGGTTATCTAGCAATCAGCCGTCGCGACGACTTTAATTCGAAAGCTTAAGCGCGCAAGCGGGTGTTCCGCCCGGCAGTTTGTGACGATACTTAGCCACAAAGTAGTAGGCCACTTGAGCACCCCAGCTAAATGGTGGTGTAACCATCAAACCGCCAAGCGCCTTGAACCACCATTGCTTCTGAATGCGCAACAATTTAGCAAGAGCCTTGTGACCCCCAACGGTCTTGCCGTTTACAAAGATCT
>JALQVK010000147.1 GCA_023260375.1 Rhodoluna sp.
TCCAAAGGCCCAAGAGTTTCTCCCGCACTCCTGCGGGCATCCGATGCGGCAGCTTCCGCGAGCGCGTTCTCGTTGAGTTCAACAATTGAATTGAGTTTGATACCGGACGAATCGAAGGTTTCGATACGTTTCAGGTATGCCTCAACTAAATCGACCGATGTGACTTCACCCGCGATAAGCGCGCCTCTAAGTTGAGCGATAGTCTTCTCGACTACCGGAAAGTTTTTTGACAACTAAATGACCGAGAACTTTTGCTTCTTTAATTTGAACGCATTGGCCATCAAGCTCGAGTCGAATCCTGGAAGTGGCTGCCCTAATGCGTATCGATAAATTGCTACACAGGCATAGGACATTACCGAGCTTTGAACAAGGCCAATAGCAAAGGCAAGCAAAATTGCAAGCCCGCTAATTGAGAAACCGGTGACCAGACTTGCTTGGCTGTAATTATTTGGGTCTCCAAGTGCGATGTAGAAACCACCGAATATTCCACCTACCGCGACAATCCATGCCAATAAAAATGCGATTCCCGCAAATAGATTTACTCGAAGGGCTGAACCCCACTTATTTTTGATGATCTCGGTACTGCGTCGAACCGCATCAATCGGCCCGAGGCCTTCAAACAAAATTGCTGGAATCGCAAAGTAGCTTGCTACTGCCCACGCGAGACCGCCGATGAAACTGATTAGGCTTCCGACTCCTTTTAAGTTGTCACGAATAGCACGCAGAATCATTCCGACAGTTGCTTCCATTAACCCGAAAAGTGAAAGACTTCCGATTCTTTCCCCGACTTCTTTCGAAGCACTTGAGAAGGTTGGAGTCTGCCCTGAATAGCGTTGGTTTGCTGCAGCCATTACCGACGCCTGGACGATCACATGGGTGAACGATGCAATGATCGCCATGATTACCGCTAGCACAGTCACATAGATGGCTGAATTGTCACCCATGCTGACCCAAACCGGGATGGTGAGAATGACGAAGACCACAATGCCTCCGAAAGCCATTGCGTTAATCACAAAAGCCAGGAGTGGGAAAAGTAAAACGAATCGGTCTTTGTTGAAATTCTTTAGAGCCTCGGCAAAAAGCGCGCGCCCAATCTTGCTAGGTCCCATTGGGTTTACTTCTGACATTTCAATCCCCTTTTTGTCATCTTTGACTCACAGTTTCGTTGTTGTTTGGTTCAGTTTTCTTTCGTTGCTTCATTCTAGACACCTGTTAGTCTGGCGGAATGACTAGGAGTGCTCGCAAAAAAAGGTCTGCGTATGACCTCTTTTTGTGGATACCTTTCGGCGTCTTGATCACCTTTGTTGGTGGTGCGCTTCTCTGGAACATCGGCATCAGCACGGTTCGTTGGTTCGGCTATGGGCCAATACGCAAATTCGTTGGTTTCGGTAACTACCAAGCCGTTTTTGCCGACCAGGGTTTCTGGGAAGCTTTCGGACACGCGTTCTTTTTTGTAATTCCGATGGCGGTCATTCCCACGGTTTTGGGTTTGCTCCTGGCCTCATTGATCTTTGACTTTTTGAGCACCCATTACGCCAGCAAAATCGCTACCTTTATTCGCTCCAGCCTCTACCTTCCCCAAATCATTCCGGTCATGATTACCGGAATCATCTGGCGCTGGATCATCGACCCGGAACAGGGCAGCCTCAACATCTTGCTGAAAAGCCTTGGGCTCAAAGCTTTAGCACTCGACTGGACCAACAATCCTAGTGCGGCGACGGCTGCAATGTCGATGGTGTTGATCTGGATTCAACTCGGCTATTGCGTGGTCATCTTTATTTCCGGACTCTCGCGAATCAACCCTTATGTCATGGAAGCCGCTCACGTCGACGGA
Organism: Rhodoluna sp.; assembly: GCA_023260375.1. Lineage (GTDB taxonomy): Bacteria > Actinomycetota > Actinomycetes > Actinomycetales > Microbacteriaceae > Rhodoluna. The sequence continues at coordinate 1,835 of JALQVK010000147.1, forward strand.
GCGAACTGGTTCCAACGCTTCCGCTTCATTTCGTCTCGCGAACTTGGTCCGGAAATTGCAGTGGTTCTGCTCACCAGCGTCGTCGGGGCTCTCAAGGTTTTCGCCCCGGTTTACTACGTGACCGGTGGTGGACCAGATGGCGCAACCAATGTTCCTTCCACCTACTCTTTCAACGCGTTCTTCGGTGGCAACCGGGTTGGCTATGCCTCAGCGGTAACGGTGCTACTCGCAATCTTGATTACGGTAGTTGCTCTCCTTCTGATTCGCGTTCAGCGCACGCAGATTAGGGGTGAAGAGTGAAGTTCAAACGGTTTCTAAAACGTGCCGGGATTGCACTGAGCCTTTTGTTGGTGACTCTAATTTGGCTCACACCAATGTGGCTAACTTTGGTAGCCAGCTTGAAGAGCCAAGAAGACTATGCGAGCACCCCGGTTTGGGCTTGGCCGGAGCACCTAAACTTCCAAACCTTCGGATGGATTATCGCCAACGCCGACATTAGCCAGAAAATTATGAACTCTTTGACGATTGCCGGTGGAGCCGCAATTATCAGTGTCACCATGGGATTCTTCATCGCCTATGCAATTTCTATTGGGCGACTCAAATATCGCGGCACCGTCATAGCGATCTGTATCGTGACCTTTGCGCTTCCCCAAGAGTCCATGGCTTTCCCAGTGTTCACATTCACCAAGATGATTGGCGTTTACGGAAGCATGGCACCGGTCTACATCGCCCTGGGAATTCTTGGTTCAGCCTTTGCTGCCTACCTCTTGCAAGCGGTCATGAACCACTTCCCGAAAGAGTTGGTTGAAGCTGCTCACATCGATGGCGCTAGTAAATTGCAGACCATGTTCCGCGTGGTCCTTCCGGTTATGCGTCCGAGCGTTGCCACGGTGTTCTTGCTCATGTTTGTAAACGCTTGGAACGAATACTGGTTCCCAATTCTGCTTCTGCCTGAACGAGCCGACCAGCCCTTGCCAATGGCTATCGCCGAGGCCTTTGGTCAGCCAAGCTTTACATCAACTGGCATCGATCCGGTCTTCGCCTCGGCAGCCAGCATTCTGGCCATCATCCCGTCGGTGTTCCTCTATCTCCAGTTCCAGAAGGCTCTGGTTCGAGGAGTCACGCTCGGCGCAAACTAGTGGCTAGAGCGTTTTGGCAGCACCACCGAAACCGCAACGAAAAGCGCCAACAGAATTAACTGGACGATTAGCGCGTTTCGGAAACCGGCGTCTGCTTCACCCAGTGTTGCAAACTGGAAAAACACGGTTCCGAAAATAGCAACACCAACCGAAGACAT
>JALQVK010000048.1 GCA_023260375.1 Rhodoluna sp.
TGGGTTCTACTGGCGCGGATGCGGCTGGGTTTGCTTTGACCACCGGCACGAATAACTCCTTCCTTGGCACTTCTGCTGGTAATGCCATCACCACCGGAGAGGATTCCGGCAGGCTTCTGCTGGTCTGGACCCTTGAAGCCAAAGGCTGCGACATAGGCGCGCGAAGGCATTTCAACGTTTCCTACCTGCATGTAGTCAAGGCCGTCAGAAACAACTTCCCAAAGCGACTTGTTTGGGTCAATACCGCCACGACCTTGGTCGACGTAGGAAATCTTTACGGTTTCACCGATCTTTAGCTCGCCGCCATCGGCCTTCTCCAAACCAACGATGGTCTTGAAAAGGGTCGACTTACCAACACCGTTCGGGCCGATAACACCGACGATGCCGTTGCGAGGAAGCGAGAAGGTAAGTCCGTCGATTAGTGAACGACCGTCGAATCCCTTCTTGAGGTTCTTGGCTTCGATGACCACGTTTCCGAGTCGTGGGCCTGGTGGAATCTGGATTTCTTCGAAGTCGAGCTTTCTGGTGCGATCCGCTTCGGCAGCCATCTCTTCGTAGCGAGCCAAACGTGCCTTTGACTTGGTCTGACGAGCCTTTGGAGATGAGCGAACCCAGTCGAGTTCGTCGGATAGGCGCTTGGCAAGCTTGGCGTCTTTCTTGCCGGCAACCTCTAGACGCTCGCGCTTCTTCTCTAGGTAGGTCGAGTAGTTACCTTCGTATGGGTAGGCGCGACCGCGGTCTAACTCCAAAATCCATTCGGCAACGTTGTCTAGGAAGTAACGATCGTGGGTTACGGCTAGAACTGCACCTGGATACTTTGCTAGGTGCTGCTCAAGCCAAAGAACCGACTCTGCGTCTAGGTGGTTAGTAGGTTCGTCCAGCAGTAAAAGGTCTGGCTTCTCTAGAAGTAACTTACAAAGTGCAACACGGCGACGCTCACCACCGGAAAGGTGGGTAACAGCGGTGTCGCCTGGAGGGCAACGAAGGGCATCCATAGCCTGCTCAAGTTGGTTGTCTAGGTCCCAGCCGTCTAGGTGGTCAATCTGCTCCTGCAGTTTGCCCATCTCTTCTAGCAGCGTGTCGAAGTCGGCATCTGGCTCGGCCATGGCAGCCGAGATTTCGTTGAAACGGTTGAGCTTGTCCTTGGTGTCTTTGACAGCAAGTTCCACGTTGCCGAGAACGGTCAGGGTCTCATCTAGTGGAGGCTCCTGCATCAGCATGCCAACGGTGTATTCAGGGCTTAGGCGGGCTTCACCGTTACTTGGCTGGTCTAGCCCGGCCATGATCTTTAGAACGGTCGACTTACCGGCACCGTTCGGACCAACCACACCAATCTTGGCACCCGGCAGGAACGCTAGGGTTACGTCGTCCAGGATGACCTTGTCGCCGTGCGCCTTACGCGCCTTGATCATCTGGTAAATAAATTCAGCCATGAAAGTGCCCTCTGCCGATAGTTGTTTGCTTTGGATAAGTTTATCCTGCGAGACAATCGGCAGAGGGCAAGGGCCAGGCGCGACTTGAGGGGGCAGGGCGCGCCTGGAGTTTTAGGTGAGTGCTAGCTCTTTTTCTTCCGCTTCTTCGGTTTCTGGACTGTCAGACTCCGATGGCTCAGGAAGGTCGGCAGCTTCCCGAACCAAAACGGTTCGTGTGAAGGCTGAGTTACCCCAGCAAAGGTCATGGCCAATCGAATCAGCTTCGATTTCGACAGATGTCCCGGCGCGCTCGCCGTTATCCCAGTCGCGGACGCGAAGTTTGCCGGTGACGAGAATTCGCTCGCCTTTTGAAACTGAACCAGCAGTGTTGATTGCCAACTGACGAAACGCGGTTACTGTGAACCAATTGGTTTCGCCGTCGATCCATTTATTTAGAGCTCGGTCAAACTTACGGTGCGAGGCCGCTAGTCGAAACGAGGTGATGGGTAGCCCATCCTGGGTTACCAGATGTCTGGGAGTGGTGGCAACGAGACCGGCCACGGTTACAAGTTCTGACATTTCTTCCTTCCTTTGGAAAGCGGTGCGCTTTACCTGAAAGAAAGTTTGTGCGAGAAAATGTGCTAAAAACGAGCGACTTTAAATCTGTGGAAAACTACTTCGCGAAAGCCATAAAGGCCTTGCGCACCTTAGCCATTTTCGGCGCTACAACCGCGTTGCAGTAGCCCTGGTTTGGGTTTTTGGCGAAGAAATCTTGGTGATATTCTTCAGCGTCCCAGAAGGTACTGGCAGGTGTAATTGCCGTGACCAGTTCCCCTTCCCACAGGTCCTTAGCTCGCTCAAGGGCTGCTTCAAACAGAGCTTTCTCCCCTTCGCTTCGGTAGAAAAGTTCGGAGCGGTACTGGGTACCGATGTCGTTGCCCTGGCGATTTAGTTGCCGAGGATCGTGAAGCGTGAAGAAAATGTCCAGAATTGTGTCGGCAGCGATTTCGTCCTCGTTAAAAAAGACCTCGGCGACTTCGGCGTGATTTGTGGTTCCAGTGCAAACTGCTTCGTAGGTTGGGTTGTCCACATCGCCACCCATGTAGCCACAGAGAACATCCGAGACGCCCTTGAACTGCATGAATGCACTATCTAAACACCAAAAACAGCCACCGGCTAAAACAAAACTCTTCATGTCTCTACTCTAAAGTGAGACCATGACCTATGAAGCCGCTCAAAACCGATACGAAATAACCAAAACTCGTCGAGTTGGAAACAGTGGGCTGATTTTGCCCGAGATTTCGCTCGGACTTTGGCATAACTTTGGCTCGGTCGATGACTTTGAAACGCAAAAAGCAATCTTGCATCGAGCATTCGATCTGGGAGTTTTTCACTTTGACCTCGCAAATAACTATGGACCAATCCCAGGCAGTGCAGAGACTAACTTTGGTCAACACCTACGTGAAGGTCTCGGAAAATACCGAGACGAGCTAATCATTTCAACCAAGGCCGGCTATGACATGTGGCCGGGACCATTCGGCGAGTGGGGTTCTAGAAAATACCTCACCGCCTCACTTGATCAAAGCCTCAAGCGAATGGGACTTGACTATGTGGACATTTTCTATTCACACCGTTTTGACCCAAATACGCCACTTGAAGAGACCATGGGTGCTCTAGCCAAGGCGGTTCACGACGGTAAAGCCCTGTACGTTGGAATCTCCAGTTACTCCCCTGCCGACACCGCTAGGGCCAAAGCTATCTTGGACGAACTTGGTGTTCCATTAACCATCCACCAGCCCCGCTATTCGATGTTTGATCGCACCCCTGAAAACGGCTTGTTCACCGAACTCGAAAGAATTAATGTTGGTGCAATCGTTTTTAGTCCATTGGCTCAAGGCCTTCTAACCGATCGCTACTTCAAGGGTGTTCCAGTTGGCTCTCGAGCCTCCAAGGAAGTTTTCCTTCACAAGAACCAGGTAAGCGAGCAATACCTTGAGAACGCCCTGGCTCTGAATGAAATAGCAGAATCTCGTGGTCAGACTTTGGCGCAGTTAGCACTTAGTTGGACACTTCGTCACGGGATTGTGTCGTCTGCCTTGATTGGCGCAAGCTCGGTCGCTCAGCTCGAAGGCAACCTAAAAGCTGCTGGAGCGCGAACTTTCACAAGTCAAGAACTTGAGGCGATTGAACCTTTGGCAATTCACGGTTTGGGTTAACGAGCAATCATTGTTATGCCTTGCGGCACACTTCTAACCCATTCAGTAGCCGGCAGGTCCAAACGCATATAGGGCTTTGATTCCTGCTTCACGTACATGGTTGTGGAACCTCCACCGTCTACCGCAACAGCCTGAGTGGCGCCAAGTTCCTTCAACCAAGTCGTCAGTTGGTGAACCGATGATCCACCTAAGCGGAAACGGTTGAAAACGTCTGCCGCGTTTCGCACACCCATGGTCGTTGTGACAAACCAAACGTCACCATTCTCATTCCAACCTATGGCTGTGCGAGGACGAATGTCTTCGTGACCTGGCGTGCAATCGGCCACAATCACTCCATTAATCATTGTGTTTTCCCGGTCTCCGAAAGCAGCGTAGAGCGGAAGTTCCTTTTTGATGAGGTAGGAATTCTTGATTGCAAGCTTGTCCCCAACCTTAAGCGCTCGGACCAAACCTGCTGACTCGTTCCCAACCTGAAGTACTAGAGAGTCCGCCGCGACGCTAACCGACTTTCCGCTCGGATAAACGGCCGTTATTGTTCCAGCAATGTCAGTTACCACGGTGGCTGCCAGCTTTGAAGTTGTTGGGTACAGTTTGCTGGTAAAGAGCACTGCACCACTTCTAATTTTTGCGGTCTTATCGTTGACTGCACGAATGGCCAAAGTCTTTCCGCCGGGAAGTTTCACCGAGCCATTGGACTGAAGACCGGTTCTCAGAAAGCGAGTTGTTTTTGCGTTTTTAGGTGCAACATAACTTAGTCGGTCACCTTTTTTCAAAGATTTGAGTTTTGAAACGGCGTTGCCTGATCCAACAAAAATTAGGGCGTTGTTTTCGTTTGGAATGTTGAAGTGATCGGCTGCCTTACTTGAAGTAACTACCCCATCCACGACTTTCACCAAATACTCGATTTTGGGTAGCCCGATCGTCGTCTTTAGGCTGTTGTAAGCTCCGATAGCGTCTTTGGCAAGATAAACCAGGTTCAAACCCTGGGTGGCAACTCGACCACTGGTTGTTTTGATATAAGACTTACCTTGCAAACCGGTGTGCTCGTTTGCAGATTCTTCTACAACCCCGACAATTTCGGTCTGTTTGACTGGCGCATAAACCAACTCGCGTTCCTCAACCATGGCGCTGTAAAGAAGATTGGTGCCGCGCAGGTGGAAAAAGTCACCGTTTATGTATGCCGAAGAGTTAACTTTCTCGGCAAGTTTGATCTGAGTGCCAACATTTCCGATTTGCGTGAAGGTAGGAGCAATTCGCATCTGCGAAAGATTTGATTTTGAATATGCCAACCGGGTCTTCCAGATTTGACCGCCATTGGTCTTACCAGCGGCCCAGTCGTAGTATCCGTAAACCCCTCCACCAACCAGCGGCGATTCCGAAGAATTAGCTGCAGTTGCGACCGAAGGTGCCTTTCGGCAGTTGTGATTGGCATCGGTGGGCACTAATTTACTGGAATCGATGTCGTCAATCTCAGACGGAAGAGGAACTTCTTTGACCGTGGAATTCGACTCGGGGACTTTGGCGCAAGCGCTGGACAACAACATTCCAAGTGCGACTGACACGGCAATCAGTGCGCGAGGAGTCTTGTTCATCCCGCAATTTTACTTCTCGAACCTGAAAGAACTTGGCAATTTACCGGTTCTTGATAGCCAATCCGGCTGGGATCCAACGGGTCCATACTCCATCTGGCAAGTCCATCCGGTGGTAGGAACCGGACAACATGGCAAACATAGTTGTGGAACCTCCACCATCTAAAGAGACCGCATGGGTAGCGCCCAACGTTTTCAACCAATCCGCAATTTGATGGACGGTTGAACCACCAACTCGATATCCCCCAGCGCCCCCATCTAACCAGTCTCGACCCATGGTTGTTGTGGCTAGGTAAACGTTCCCAAAATCATCCCAGCCAAGAGCGGTTCGCGGACGAATTGTGTCAACGTTACCCACGCAAGATGCGGTAACGCTTCCATTTGAAATGATTGTGTGACCGGCACCAAAAACGGTCGTGTAACTAGCCCTGGAGGTTGCTACGAAAGTTGGTTTGACGGTGACTTTCATTCCCACGGAAAAAGCACTTGCCTGTGATGCCGATGCGCCATAAAACTGAAGCACCTTGTAACCGTTTGAAATACTGCTTGAAAAGCCACTATTGCTGACTCGGGTTACCACCGACGAGGCATTCAGCAAGACAGTGGAATCTCCCGCAGGGCTGACCCCCGAATATTCGTCGTTGAAATATACGACGCCAGAGTCATAGGGGTTTTTGTAAAAATTCACTGCAGATATTGTTGCGAGGGTTTTACCGGAACTATCTGTAACCACGCCGTTGGAAGTTACCCGATCTTTGGAAAGAGCGGGGATTTTGGCTTTAGGCAAGGAGTAGCTCGCCGAACCTCCTAAGGTTGCCGCTCTCAGAAGGGTTGCGCTGGTTCCGTTCGCGGTGAACAGATAACCCGCATTAGGCCTAACCGAGGAACCATTGGCAAATTTCGCTTTCACTTTGCCGCCAACCACCAGAATCGAATAACTACCGGTTGGCAACTGAAGATTTGGGTATTGAGAATTGAAAGCCACCACACTGTTTGTAGTAATAGCCGGAAGGTTTAAGCCGGCGACGGTAACTTTCTTGTTGGCAGTCTTTAGATAGGTTTTGCCTCTAATTCCTGTTTTACTCGTGGCGGAAACGAGTCTTATCCCGACCACTTGGGTTGAGCCCTGTGGCGAGTAATCCAATCGACTGTTGGTTCCAATCGCAGAGTAAGGGAGCAAACTGTTGAAGTCGAAGAAATCACTGTTCACATGCACGACCGCGTCGACACTGGCAGCCAAACTCTCCTGCGACGCAACTTCACGAAAACTGGAATGTGTCGGTGCTACGTCGAAAAAATTCAGGTTTCCTTTGGCTACCGCCAATCGTCCGGCGTAACCGGAGGAATTCGCGGTTCCAGGTGGAAATTGGTAGCGAGCAATTGTTGCCCCGTTTGGAAGTTCGCTAGTGGTGAGAGTGGCATTAGAAAGTGGCTTAGTAGCTTCACAGGTATCAGCATGAGCAGGTCCGGCCGGTCCGACGAAAGAAAAAGTCAGGCCTAGAGCGATCGCAAGTAACCGTGCACCTGCTTTTAGACTCATGTATCCAATAGTAGAACGGGCATACGCATTAGGCTTGAGGGGTGACTAAAGTACTCTCATCCCTCCCTGTCGGCGAAAAAGTGGGCATTGCCTTCTCTGGTGGCCTAGACACGTCCGTTGCAGTTGCCTGGATGCGCGAAAAAGGTGCAATTCCTTACGCCTACACAGCAGACCTTGGCCAATACGACGAAACCGATATCGGTTCGATTCCTGAACGCGCCACAATTTATGGAGCCGAGGCCGGTCGTTTGATTGACTGCCGTCAGTCGCTGGTCGAAGAAGGGTTGGCTGCAATCGCATGTGGTGCATTCCACATTCGTACCGGAGGGAAGGCATACTTCAACACCACCCCACTGGGTCGCGTGGTCACTGGAACTCTTTTGGTTCGTGCAATGCGCGAAGACAACGTGGAAATCTGGGGAGACGGCTCTACCTACAAGGGCAACGACATCGAGCGTTTTTACCGTTACGGTCTTCTTGCCAACCCAAACCTTCGCATTTACAAGCCATGGCTAGACGCCGACTTCGTGAACGAGCTTGGTGGTCGTCACGAGATGAGCGAATGGCTTTTGGCTCGCGACCTTCCTTACCGCGCATCAACCGAAAAGGCATACTCGACCGATGCCAACATGCTTGGAGCCACCCACGAGGCCAAGAGTCTTGAAGAACTCAGTACCTCCTACGAAATCGTCGAACCAATCATGGGCGTAAAGTTCTGGGACTCATCGGTCAAGATCGATAGCGAAGATGTGACCATAACCTTCCGCCAGGGTCGTCCGGTTGCAATCAACGGCAAGGAATACACCGACGCCGTGCAATTGATGATGGAAGCGAACACTATTGGTGGCCGCCACGGCATCGGCATGAGTGACCAGATTGAAAACCGCATCATTGAGGCTAAGAGCCGCGGCATTTACGAAGCTCCAGGAATGGCTCTGATTTTCGCCGCTTACGAACGTCTACTGAGCGCAATTCACAACGAGGACACCATCGCGAACTACCACGCCGAAGGTCGTCGTATGGGTCGCCTCCTTTACGAAGGTCGCTGGCTAGACCCACAAACCCTAATGCTTCGCGAATCACTCACCAAGTGGGTGGCTTCTGCCGTCAACGGTTCAGTGACCTTGCGACTTCGTCGTGGCGATGACTACACAATTCTTGACACCCGCGGTGAAGGCTTCAGCTACCACCCTGAGAAGCTTTCGATGGAGCGCACCGAAGATGCAGCCTTTGGCCCTACCGACAGAATCGGTCAGCTAACCATGCGCAACTTGGACATTCAAGACACCCGAACCAAACTCGACATGTACCGAAAGCAGGGACAAATCGAGGGCGGACAGTTCGAACTTACCTAGGGAGTGTTCGTTATCTGAATCGCGTTAGAGATTCCGATAGCACCCGAGGTTGACTTCACAATTGCGGCGACATTTATTTTTGCACCGCTGGTGAATTTCGAACCATCAAGAATCATTTTCCAGTCCACTGAATCGTCTACACCCAAAACTTGCCAGGCGCCACCGTTTACCTGCACCACAAAAGTACAGGTCGACGGGTCATCCCAGCCGGAAATACTTGCTCGCGGCTTCCAGAGGGCGATTCCCGAATCCTTGGTCATCGACAATGACACCGAACCGACCGTGTTAGCTGCTGGCAGGGAACTTTGAGCTTGAAGCACAACCGCCTGGCGGTCGCCAACCCAAATGGTCACGTACCCATCGGAATCTGAAGTCACGCTTTGCGATTGTCCCCAGACCTGGGTGAACTGGGTGTTCGGGCTTGAGGTCTTGATTCGCAATGAGTTCTTGGTGCTTTGTGAATTGTTTATAGCGACCAAATACTCCTTGCGGTTTGCCAAATCAATGCGGCTGAAGGCAATCACGTTGTTGGAAGAGTACCTCTGGATCTGAGGACCGGTCTTCAAAGCTGGGTGGTTTTCACGAAGTGCGTTTAGCGAAGAGATGCGCTCCTGAATTGGGTGATTCCTGGTAGTTAGCGACGAGCCGGTACCGATAGCTGAACTGGCTATGCGAGATTCACTTCGCCACGAACTTATGCTGCTTGGGAACATGTCCTGCCGTGCTGCTTGATCACCGCCGGTGCCAATCATTCCAACTTCATCGCCGTAGTAAACGTTTGGAATTCCCCGAGACATGTACATCAGGTCATAACCCAATAGTGCATCTCCCCAGAGGTCTCCGTCCGGGTCCCCCGCCCACTGCAGCAGTTTTCCAAATCGTCCCATGTCGTGGTTTCCCAGGAATGTGGCTTGGTTATAAGCATTGGTGTTAGCGGTAATGTACCAGTCGTCGGCGTCGAAGACATTTGTGATGTCGGTAATGTTGTTCCCGCTAGCGAACTGCACGGCTGCATTTTGGAATGCAAAGTCCAATGTTGCGGGTAGTCCGCGATCTCGAACGAACTGGGTCAAAGTCGCAGTTCCAGACTCATAAACCTCACCGAAAGCGAAAAGATCTGGCTTGACACTAGCAGTGAGCTCTTTGATCCTCGGCCACCATTTTCCAAAGAAAGCGTCATCCACATGTTTCGCGGTATCGATCCTGAAGCCGTCAATTCCATAGGTATTCACCCAAGTTGCGTATGCCTGGGCAAAGCCCTCGATAACAGCTGGCTTCTCCGTAGCAATGTCATCTAATCCGAAGAAATCGCCGTTCTGAGACTGCTCTTTGTTGTTCCAATCCCCCACGTTTCCACGGTTGTGGTAGTTGGAAAGGTCATTCAGGAAGGCAGGCTTTCGCAAATTAGCGTCGGCGCTGTTAACCGCCGCCGTCCGAACTGCACCGAAGTTGTAGTTACCGTTGGTGTAGTAATTCACATCACCGGTGTGATTCATTACGATGTCCAGGACGACTTTCATTCCTTGAGAATGGACACATTGAACAAATGTTTGGAATGAAGCCTTGGTCCCTAAGTGTGGGTCAATGTCGGTGAAATCAGTAATCCAATAGCCATGATATGCGGCACTACCGCTTTGAACGTAGCGTTGCTTAAATGGCGGAGTGATCCAGACTGCGGTGAAGCCCATTTCTTTCAACCGCGCTATCCCGTTACCGGTTGTGCAGCCATCAGTCAGGCCGGCGAAGTCACCACCGTGATAGTAGGCCGTCGAGGCTGGATCAAAGGCAGTCACGTCTCTTGAGCCAGTTAACCCCATTCGGTCATTGCTGGTGTCACCGTTTTGATAACGGTCGGTCATAACAAAGTAGATGTTGTCTCCGGCCATGGCCGAACGATAGGAATTCGAGGCGAGCGATGACGCTTGGGCGCTGGTTGGCGCCGTAACCGGAGTAGGAGGAACTACTACTGGAATCGACTCCATGGAAACTGGAATCGTGTAGCGCAAGCTCTGATTCGAATTTACCGAACCAGCTTCAAACCAAACCTCGCCCTTAGTTTCCGCGATGTTGAGAGACTGATCCAAGTTGGAAGGATCTTTTACATTCGCGTTGTGAATGATGAAGGGGATGTTTTGCGAGTTGGCTTTAATGGGAATTTGGTAGGTAGCTCCCCAAACATCATTTCCCGAAGATGATATTGGGGAATTCCAGTTGACCGACAAACTAGTTCCGCCGCTGGCGCCGGACCAAGAATGAATTCCCCAACCGCTGTAGTCACCATTGGCTCGATGGTAATGAATGGTCACTAAGTCATTTGCCCAGGATTCCGATGTCCTGATTCCCGAAAAATAATCTCCCACCCAAACTTTTGTCGTATTTCTTGGGTTTACTGTGTAGGTTTTTCCAGCTTTGCCGCTTTTTAAGACAGTGAATTTGACCGAGGTCGTTGCTGCCGTGATCGGAATAGATACATAACGTTTTGTTCCGTTTGCTGAGAATTTATAAGTTTTTACAGATTTTCCAATGGTCACTTTCAGCGAGCGATTTGAGAGAAGTGAACCCTTAGTCGTTAGCCCAACTCTTAGCTTCAATGCTGCCGAAGCTTCATTCAGATACGGGTACCCGCTAGCGTTCAACCAAATTTCTCGAGTGGTGATCGGGTTGATTGGTACCCCTGTAGCAGATTTTGTTGTTGCCGAAACGGTAACCGAACTAGCGGAAACCGGCATATCCAGCACACCGAACCAACCATAGGAATCAGTTCCAATGAGTCGCGATTGACTTTGATTTGAGGAAAGCCCAGAATCGGTGAGGGTGACCACGGCGTCAGCTGGAACAATTCCTGCGACACCCGGAACGTGCACAACCACTTGGTAGGTTCCCTGAGTTGAGAACGCTAGGTTGGCGTTGATTGATTCAGAAAAAACCAATCCTAGAAGGGTCAGGACTAAAAACACCCTGCGTAAGCTCCATGCTTGACTCATGCAAGAAGTCTAGCCGCGCAGAAGCTAGAGGTTTACCTCAATCAGACCTGTGATTCTAGGATCGTCTGGCTTGGTGGTTGGTCGAAAGCGCTTGATTTCACCGTTAGGCAAAATTAGGAATTTCTCAAAGTTCCACATCACAGGTCCAGCCAAACCGGCGTCGTCCTTGGTTTTTACCAACTCTTTATAGAGTTTGTGGCGTCGAGGACCGTTTACATGAACCTTTTCCGTCAATGGGAAAGTTACGCCGTAGTTGAGTTTGCAAAAAGAATCAATTTCGCTGGATTTTCCAAGTTCCTGGAGGAAAGTGTTCGAAGGAAAGCCGATGATGCTCAGACCTTCACCTTTATAGCGCTCATATAGGGCTTCCAAAGCTTCGTACTGCGGGGTTAGCCCACACTTTGACGCCACGTTGACCACCAGAGTTACTTTTCCGGCTAGGTCTTTGAACGTGGTCTTTTTGCCACCGATAGTGACTAGTTCAATCTCTGAAAGTTCCATGCTCTAAGTAATAGTGCCTGGCGAGAATAAATTCCTTAGAACTAGTAGGTTCCCATAGTTGCCAACGCCGTAAGTGAAGCAACAACTGCCAAGCCAATTAGTAACACGTCCAATGCGCCGATGACTATGGCAGCGATTGCGAGCCCCTTGCCACCTTCGCGCCCCTCGGACTTTCTAATCTGACTCAAAGCCACTGCGCCCAGGACCACGCCGAGCCAGTTAAGCCAAACAAATCCAACAATCGAAATGACGAAGCCAATAATCGCTAAAACATTGGTTTTCGGTGCCTGTCCGACATTATTTGAAGGTGGGTTCGCACTCACCGACGCTGAAGTGCTTTGAGTCGAATTAGGAACGACTACTACCGAGGTGCCGCACTCGGCACAGAAAGCAGCACCGTTTAGCGCTGCACCACACTTAGAACAAAACATGATTCCCCTCAAATCTCTTTAGATATCAAAAACTCTAGTCACATATTGACGCCGGGGACAATTTCGAAGAATTAGGCTGGAGTGATGCACAGGGTCAACGACGCCACCGCGGAACTTCGTAATCGCGTATTCGAATACGCCAATACTCGCCTCAACTATGAACCGGCACCTCTGGACAATACCGAAACCGAGGAAAACCTACTGCAAGCCGCTGGGCAGACCATTACCGACGAAGGCTTGGGAGCGAAAGCACTAGAACTTTTCGCAAATGTTTTGGCTCCAGCTACCATTTCGACCGATCACCCGGGCTATCTCTCATTCATTCCCTGTGCACCTACCGAGGCTTCAAAACTCTTTGACCTAGTAGTTTCTGCCTCAGGAATTTACGGTGGGTCATGGATGGAAGGTGCTGGAGCGGTATTTGCCGAAAACCAAGTCTTGGCTTGGCTTGCCAAAGAGGCTGGCTTACCTGAATCCGCCGGCGGAATTTTCGTCCAGGGTGGAACTCTCGGAAACCTAAGCGCACTGGTAGCAGCTCGAGACCACGCACGGCGCCTCGGTAAGACGGCTAGTCGTTGGAAAATTGCTTGCAGCGCAGAAGCTCACTCTTCGCTCAAGACTGCCGCTATGGTCATGGATGTCGACCTGATTAAAGTGCCGGTCGATGAATTCGGAAAACTTGGTGGAGCCGCACTTCGTGAGGCAATCGCAAACAACACCGACGGCCTTTTTGCGATTGTTGCCACCGGAGGTACCACGAATTTTGGAATCGTCGACCACCTTGACGAAGTTGCGGCAGTTGCTAAGGAGCTTGACGTCTGGTTCCACGTTGATGGCGCCTACGGTCTAGCTGGCATTCTGTCTCACCACACTCGCCAACTTTTCAAAGGCCTTGAACACGCTGACTCTTTCATCGTTGATCCACATAAGTGGCTATTCGCACCTTTTGACGCCTGTGCCTTGGTGTATCGAGACCCAGAAATTGGTCGACTTGCTCACACTCAACATGGCGAGTATCTTGACACTTTGACCAATTCCGGTGAATGGAACCCCAGCGACTACGCCATCAATCTCACGCGTCGGCCTAGAGGTTTACCACTCTGGTTTTCACTCGCAACGCACGGTGCCAATGCCTATCGCGAAGCGGTTACCAAAAACATCGAACTTGCCCATTACGCGGCTCGAGGGGTCAGGGCTCGAGACTATTTGGAATTGGTTCGCGCACCTGAACTTTCCGTTGTGGTCTTCGAACGCACCGGCTGGAACCTTGAACAATACGAAACGTGGTCGAAGAAACTTTTAGATGAAAACATCGCTTTTGTGGTCCCAAGTTCTCATAAGGGACGTCCAAATGCCAGATTTGCCATCGTCAACCCACTAACCAGCGAGGAACTCATCGACGAAATCCTCGACAGCATGGAGTAGCCGTGCGAATGCCGGCTGAGTGGGAGATCCACGAACGCACCTGGATGGCTTGGCCGTCTAATGGTTACACACTTGGTGAAACTGAAATTGAAGCAGATCGTGCTCGCCAAACCTGGGCCAACGTAGCCAACGCGATTGTTCGATTTGAACCGGTAACCATGGTTGTGAACCCAGGTGACTCCGACATTGCAAAGATCTTCCTCGATTCCGAAGTGGAGATCATTGAGCTACCCCTAAACGATGCCTGGATGCGTGACATCGGCCCAACCTTTGTAAAAGACGAACAAGCCAACAAGGCAATCAACTGGGTCTTCAACGGGTGGGGCTCTCAAGATTGGGCGACCTGGAATTTCGACGACCAGATAGCCACCGAGATCTCAAGTTACACCAAAACCCCTCGCATGGACTCTCCCCTAATAAACGAAGGTGGCGGCATCCATGTCAACGGCAAGGGAACCATTCTGCTAACCGAAACCGTTCAACTTGGAAAAGGTCGAAACGAATCTTGGACCAAAGAACAAGTTGAAGCGGAACTAAATAAACAGCTGGGCGTAACCAAAGCGGTTTGGATTAAACGAGGACTTACCCGCGACTATGACGAATTTGGAACCCGCGGCCACATCGACATCGTCGCCTGCTTCTCAGACGAGAACACAATTCTTTATCATGACCAGCAAAACCAGAGCCACCCCGACTATGCGGTGAGCCAAGAAGTCAAAGCAACTCTAGAAAAAACCGGTTTCTCTCTTATCCCGGTACCTGCACCAACCATCCTTCACGACAACGAGGGTCCAGTTGACTACAGTTACATCAATCACTACATCTGCAACGGTGCCGTGATCCTCTGTGCCTTTGACGATCCCAACGACCAAGTAGCAAAAGCCATCCTCGAAAAGGCTTATCCCGGCCGAGAAATCGTGCTCGTGGATGCTCGTGAGTTATTCGCCAGAGGTGGCGGGATTCACTGCATCACTCAGCAGCAACCCGCTTAGCGCATGGACGATGATCGGATAACTAATTCCGGCTGAAATTCAACAGAGTCATCGCCATCGAGCTTTCCCACCAAACCCTTCAATGCAAGTTGGGCTGCCGTTTTACCAAGTTCAAAACTATGTGGGTCAACTGTGGTGAGCGCTAGTACGGGCGTCTGACTCAAGGAAGTATTGTCGTATCCAACTACAGCAACGTCGGCACCAGGCTTGAGCCCAGTCGAAACCAACGCATCAAGCACACCTAAAGCCGACAAATCATTGTGCGCAAAAATGGCAGTCGGCTTCCCTTGCTCCAGCAGTTCTAGTGCGTCTGCTTCGGCTTGGACTCTTTGATAACTCGATTCCTTAACCAAAGCAGGCAATCCAGCAGTGGCCATCGCATCAAGATAACCAGCCTGGCGACCAAGATAGCCATCGGTTTGCGGATTTGCCAGAAAAGAAATTCGCGAATGTCCTCCGGCAATCAAATGCTCGGTGGCAAGTTTTGCTCCAAGATAGTCATCGGAACTCACCGACGAAACACCGTGTGCTTTGCGAGTAACACTAATCAATGTGGTTGCTTTGGCATAACGCTGCAATTCGCTGTCGGACATGGTTAGTCCAGCCGCAATAATCACGTCAACACGCGCAGCTATTAATGTGTCGATCGCCTTAGCATCGCGGCCAGGTTCGGCGCTTCCCACCGATATCACCAGTTGAACTTCTTGTTCGTCGATTACTTTTCGAATTCCGTCGAACACGTCGGCGAACACCTCGTTGTGGAGATCTTGCAGAAAAACACCGATGGTTTTGATGCCCTTCGATGCCAATCTTGCGGCATTGAGGTTCGGCACATAGCCAAGCTTTTGCCCTACAGCAAAAATGTGTTCTCTCGTTTTGTCCGACACCCCTGCAACACCGCGATAGGCAATTGAAACAAGTGCGCGCGAAACCCCTGCCGCTTTCGCGACGTCTTCGATCGTTATTTTGCGCAACACGCCTCCAAACCCAACATAATTGACAATACAAACTAGAGCGTTCTAGTATTCTACAAAACGGCACTAAAAAGGAGAAACAATGTCAGCACCTCGCATCGGTATTGCCCCAGACTCCTGGGGAGTTTGGAATGCCGTGGATCCAAAACAGCCGGATTCAGAACTATATCTCCGCGAAGTTTCGGAGGCCGGCTACACCTGGACCGAACTTGGCCCATACGGCTACTTAGGTATTGACCCAGAACTCGTGGCCGAGCGCATCGCCATGCACAATCTAAAGGTTTCCGGTGGAACCGTGTTTACCGGTCTCCACAAAGGCAAAGATGCCTTAGACGAATACTGGGAAGCAGTCGCTCCAGTTGCCAAAATGACCGCAGCGCAGGGTGCCAGCCATCTAATCGTTATCCCAGAAATGTGGACTCGTGCAAACGAAGGCACAGGTGAAGTCACCAGCCCTCGAACCTACAACGAACTCGAGTGGGCCAACCTCACCAAGAACCACAATGAACTTGGTAAGCGGCTTCTCGAAGAATTCGGACTTCACCAACAATTTCACTCTCACGCGGAGACCCCAATCGGTAGCTACCGCGAGGTGAGCCGCCTGCTGAATGACACCGATGCACAATTTCTGAATCTTTGCCTCGACACCGGACACTTCGCCTACTATTACGGCGACAACGTGCGCCTGGTGCGTGAGTTCAAGGAACGAATCGGATACCTTCATCTCAAGCAGGTAGAGCCAGACCTACTTGCCGACGTACTCAAGAACTCAATCACTTTCGTGGACGCAGTACAGCAGGGAATCATGGTTGAACCACCTTACGGCGTCCCAGAATATGGTGACATTTTGGCCGAAGCCAACAAGTACGTGCCGGGCATCTTCGCCATCATCGAGCAAGACATGTATCCGCTGAAAGATTTCACCGAACCAAAACAAATCGCAATCCGCACCAAGTCATATATCGAAAAACTCGGTGTACCGGTTCAGTTCAAATAAACAAATTCAAAGGAGACACAAATGACCAAGACACTAAAGGTAGGAATCATCGGAGCCGGCATGGCCGGTCAGGCTCACGCCTTCGGCTACCGCAATGCGTCAATGGCACTTTCGAGTGAAATCAAGGTAGAGCTTTACGCCATCGCTGACCCAAACCTTGCCCTCGCGCAAAAAGTTGCCGATCGCTATGGATTCGCAAACGCTATTGCAGACATCGACGAACTAATCAACTCGGACGTCGATGTAATCAGCGTTGCTCTTCCAAACTTCCTTCACGCCGAAGTACTCCCGAAGGTGATCGCCAGCGGAAAGCACCTGTTCGCCGAGAAGCCAATCGGGCGCAACACTAAAGAATCATCTGAACTCCTGAAACTTGCCAATGAAAGCAAGGCAATCACCGGTGTTGGTTTTTCATTCCGCAGACTTCCAGGACTAGCAGCCCTTGCTCAGGCGGCTCGCGAAGGTATCTTTGGTGACATCCACTCGGCTCGCGCTTGGTATCTTGCTGACTACGCCGCCGACCCAAAGGGTGCACTAAGCTGGCGCTACTCACTTGAGCAAGCAGGCCCAGGCGCACTCCTCGATATCGGTTCTCACGCCATCGATGCGCTCCAGTTCGTTGTTGGAAATGTCTCTGAAGTAACCAGCGCCAATCTTGTTACCGTAATCAAGGAGCGACCAAAGGCTGCCGCAGGCGCAATCGGTCACGGAGCATCAACCAGCAATGAAACTGGCCCAGTAACCAACGACGACATCGCCCACCTGTCGACTAAACACGTCAACGGCGCCGTTTCCCAGGTAACCATGAGCCGAATTGCTCACGGAATGCCAAACACACTTGGTGTCGAAGTATTTGGAACTAAGGGCTCAGGCCTCTTTGACTCAATGACTGGTGGAGAATTCCACATCTTCGAATCGGGCCTAGGCGATGCCAAGTTCAACGGAACAAAAAAGATCATCACCGGCCCAAACCACCCATACTTTAACGATGTGGCGGCAATGCCAGGCGCGGGAGTTGGAACCGGTTACGCCGAAGCCTTTGTTGCTGAAATCCAAGAGTTTTTAGTCGCTGTAAACACCAATACACCGATGTCAACTGGCTTCCACGAAGCACACCAGATGATGAAGGTTGTTGGCGCAAGCCTCGATTCAAGCGCCAACTCAAAGCCAGTCAAGCTCTAGGCTTGACCCATGGAAGAGAGCGAAATCCCAGCGCTAGACGATTTCAACATTGAGGTTGCATGGGAGCTCGGTGTAATAGCCCACGATCTGGCTGCCGCACGGGGTTACCCGATAGTGATTGACATTCGTCAGGAACAAAAATCACTCTTCACCGTGCGGTTGCCGGGAGCCACCGAAGTTAATCTAGATTGGGCCAGACGCAAAAGAAATCTGACTTTGCTAACGAAAGTGGCCAGTTGGGAACATGACAAAGCTAGAAAAGCCGGTCACGACATCCTCGTAGAACGTAACTTGGATCCAAAAGATTTTGCATCACACGGAGGCTGTGTTCCCATCATGGTGAACGGAGAATTCGTTGGAACCTTTGCCATCTCTGGGCTGCCATCAAAGGAAGACCATGAATTTGCGATTGAGTGCCTAAACCTTCTAAACGCCCAGTAGTTCTCGGATTGCTTCCTCGAATACTTCTTGGTGACGGTCGACATCTGATTTGGTTGTGGTTGGACACATAAGTGCCATGTTGTGAAACGGAGTCAACAAGATTCCGCGATTCGCTAGGTAAAGGTGCAGATAGTCTTCCAACTCGGCATCGGCTGACTCAAAAGCTGCAGTGCCGGTAATTGGGTACGGTTTTGCAAAGCGGTACTCTGCGCGAGCACCGAGTTGGTTGATCGACCAAGGTAGGTCGTATTTGGAGAACAGTTCATTCACGCCGTCGGTGAAATAGGTTGCTAGGTCAATCATCGAATCAAAGCTCTCAGGAGTTAGAACTTTTTCGAGAGTTGCTCGCATAGCAGCAACCTGAAGAGGGTTGCCAGCCAGAGTTCCTCCAACGCCCCCCATGTCAACCAGGTCCAAATCGGTGCGTTCCAAAACACGAGCGGCAAAAGACTCCGACAAGCCATAGGTTCCAGTCGGAATGCCACCGGCAATGGCTTTACCAATCACAAAAACATCTGGTTCAAGGTTGTCGCGCTTGGTCATTCCGCCCCAACCAGCCGAGAACGTGTGAGTCTCGTCGATGATCAGAAGCGCATCGTACTTACGAGTAAGCTCGCGAACTCCCTCCAGGTAGCCGGGCTCGGGCAAAACGATACCAATGTTTGTGAGTGCTGGTTCCATGAGAACTGCCGCAACATCACCATTTTTCAGTTGGCGCTCAAGACCCTCTAGGTCATTGAACTCAGCAACACGCGAAGTTTCAGTCACGTCAACTGGCGAACCCACATTCCCAGGACGGCTCATACCTTCACCATCAGGACCAACAACTATGAGAGCCTCATCAACAGAGCCGTGGTAGCAATACGCATTAAACAAAATCTTTGGCTTGCCGGTAATCGCACGAACCAAACGAATCGCCCACCGATTGGCATCGGTAGCAGTTAGTGAAAAACTCCACTTAGCCATTCCGAAACGTTCAGTTAGATTTCGAGCAACCCACTGTGCATCCTCGGTGGGCAACATGGTCGTCATGCCACCAAGGTCTTCTACACGTGACTTAACGGCCGACACCACTTCCGGATGCGAGTGCCCAGCCATTGCTCCGGTGTCCCCCAGAGCAAAGTCGATGTATTCGTGTCCATCGATATCCCAGATTCGGTTTCCGTGAGCGCGATCAAGGTAGATCGGAAAGCCACCGGCCTTCTTATTCATCCAAGTCATGGGTACTCGACCAAACAAATTGTCGGATGCCTCATAGGCGGCTAGTGATTTGGGGTTCCTCTGGCGAAACAGAGACTGTTCTTGTGCGAAAAGTTCTGAAAGTCGGTTGCGGTCAATCATCAAGATGCTCCATCTGAAGGGTCCCCCGTCAAAGCTTCACTGCTTCGACTACTGCCCGAATCCAGAGGATATTGCTTAAATACTAATAACGAATTACGTAACAAATACTCGAAATCTTACGTCTTACGAAGGTCTGAGAATAAGATTCCTACTATGTATCGCATGAACCGGGGGGATCATGAAAAACCTTAGGCAGTATTTTGCCGAGCGTTTTCCAATTGGCTTAACCGCAACGCATGCATTTGCAACCTCGGCCATGCTCGTTGGTATTGCAGCTCTCAACCGACCTATTTACGAACGAATTTGGTCGGCAACGGCCATTACCATCACGTTCTTCTTCTTCATGTTGCGCATGAGAGTGACCGATGAGTTCAAAGATCGCTCGCACGATAACCGGAATTATCCGAACCGCCCAGTCCAGCGCGGAATCATCACCACACGGCAACTTATTTCTATAGGCATAATCGCACTCACCACTGAATTGGGTTTTGCTTTCGCAGCAGGCGTCAGCACTGGTCACCCAATCGCCATCATTTGGCACCTGAGCATCCTCGGCTATTCGGTTCTCACCCACTTTGAGTTTTTTGCAAAGGCCTTTTTAGAGCGTAACTTTAATTTCTATTTTGTGATTCACCAACTGATTTTCATTCTTTACCCGGTTTGGGTTTTTTCGATTTGGAATACCGAGATCAACCCGAAAACTCTTGCTGGCGCAATTGCGTTCGTCGGCTTTATGTCTGCAATGGAAATTGTTCGTAAATATGAAATACGAAGAGACCCAGCCGGTGAAATTGTGATGGATACCTATTTGAGTGTTTGGAAAGCCGGCGCATTTTGGGCGATGTTCGCAATCACTGCAATCGGAGGTTGGCTCATACACTTTGCTGGTGGCAATCTGTTGCACACAGTCATCTCACTA
>JALQVK010000078.1 GCA_023260375.1 Rhodoluna sp.
TAGAAAGATGGCGTAGAAAGGGATTCGGGACTTCAAGAGTCCAGTAATCACGGGGGTAGAACGGGGATACTGCGTTTCTCCCATTCTCCGCGCTCTTCGAAAGAAGACGTTCACTAATGAGACAGTGAGAAAGCCCTCAGAGTAATCTGGGGGCTTTTGTTTTTCGGAATTTATGGTGAAGCCGAAGGCTGTTAGGGCTTGATGAACAAGATCAATGTGCCGACGGCGATAAGTACCAGGCCTATTAGTTCTCTCTTCGAGACTCTTTCTCCGAGTAGCCAAAAACCTAGGGCTGCAGCAAATAGGATGCTCAGCTTGTCGATGGGCGCAATAACCGAAATCTCGCCAATCTTGATGGCCCCGAAATAACAGAGCCATGAAGCGCCAGTTGCCAAACCTGAGCAAGCTAGGTAGAAAAAGTTTCTGGCGTTCATAGTTTTCAGAGATTCTCGATTGTTAGTTTTCCCTAAAACAGAACCGGCCAGAATAACCACGACGGTTGTCCTAATCGCGGTTGCCAGATTCGAGTCGACATTGGTTAGTCCTATTTTTGCAAGCAATGTTGTGGCGACAGCAAATGACATTGAAGCTAAGGCCCAAGGTAACCAGCTCCAAGAACTCTTGGAATCCTTTTGGTTTGCTGGCTTCACAACCAAAACGTAGGTGCCGAGTACGACAACTAAAAGGCCAACTATTTTGACTGGCAGGTTGTCAGTCTCGCCAAAAAGTAGAATTCCAAAAAGTCCGGTGAACAAAAGTGATAATCGATCAACTGAAACAACATCGGTGACTTTGCCCAGGCTTAGCGACTTGAAATAGAAGAGCCAAGATAAACCCGTGGCCACACCAGAGGCTATGAGAAACCAAAAGTTGGTCGAGCTTAGGGTGCCTATTTCTTGGGCTGATCCGGTTGCCAACACAACAATCCAAGCTAGGACTAGCGCTACTGCAGATCGAATAGCCGTGGCTACGGTTACCGAGACCCCAACTAACCCCTTTTTACCGAGGACCGAAACCAAAGCCGCAAAGAAGGCGCTACCTAATGCAAGTAATAGCCACACGGTAACTCCTTTTTTTGCGAGTAAAGCTTCTAGTTCAAGGTCTTAAGTAGGTCTGTTACTTGTTCTTGGGCAGTATTTACCCAAGGCATTCCAGTCTTGTGGTTTCTGAGTGAAACGATTCCATGAAGTGAGGTCCAGAGTTGGGTTGCCTGGTTCGTCATCTCGGAAGTTGGTACTCCATTTGGTGAAAGCAGCGCAGCAAGCTGGGCAATCATGTGCAATCCGGCTCGTTGACCAGATTTGAGAACTGCTTCGTCATCGGTGGTTTCAAGAATTAATTGGTAAGCGCCAGGGTTGGCAATCCCCCACTTCACATAAGCCTGAGCCATGGCTTCGACTTTGTCTTTTTGGCTCTTCTTCATTCCAACCGCTTTTTGTAATTCGTGTTCCATTTCTGTGAACAGGTAAAGAATTACGGCGAGGAAAAGTTCGTCCTGTGATTTGAAGTGACGATAGGCGGCTCCGGGAGCAACCCCGGCACTGGCAGCTAGTTCTCGCATGGTCGGGAGTTTGAAGGTTCTTGGCTTAGCGAGCGCAGCGGCGGCAGCCTCCACCAGACGAATCTTGAGGCTTCGATCGTTCTGAATAACTTTGTCCATCTGTGAACAAGCGTATACTGACTTTTAGTGAACAAGTGTTCACAAAGATGTCTTCAAGACGCGGAAGGTTCCCCATGAAGAAACTCACACGAAAGCACTTTTTGGTGGGTGCTGGATCAGTTCTAGCGGCCGGTGCTGCAGGATTCGGCGTGAAACAGGCGTTCTTCTCGTCAACCAGTGAAACCATTCCTAGAAATCCTCTTTACGTGCCGCCAGTTATTGATGGAACCACGTTCAACTTGACGCTGGCCGAGTCTTCAAAGCAATTTTTCTCGGGAGCAAAAACCTCAACTTACAGCTATAACGGGGAGAGTTTTTGGGGTCCAACCCTTCGTTGGAAGAAGGGCGAAACTGTATCCCTAAATGTGACTAACAATCTCAACGAGATGACCACAACCCACTGGCATGGAATTCACCTTCCAGCCAGCGCGGATGGCGGTCCTCACCAAATGATTGACGTTGGAGAAACCTGGTCGCCACCAAAATTCGAAGTCAAAAATGAGGCTGCGACTTACTGGTACCACCCGCACATGCATGAGACCACGCAAAAACAACTCACTATGGGAGCTGGCGGTTTCATAATCATCGAGGACGACAGCGAGGCATCAAAGGCGCTGCCAAGCGAGTATGGCGTCGACGATTTTCCAATCGTTTTCACCAGCCGTCGGTTTGAAACAACCAATGCCTTCGACGTCAGCAAAGACACCGCCTATGGTGATTACCTCCTAGCAAACGGTGTCCTAAACCCGGAAGTCACTTTGCCGGCTCAGTTGGTGCGCTTTCGTATTCTGAACGCCGAGACCGAACGCTTCTACAATCTCGGTTTCGCCGATGACCGAAAGTTTTACGTGGTTGGAACAGACGGTGGACTTCTAAATAAGCCAGCCGAAGTGACGCGGGTCCGAATCGTCCCAGGTGAGCGGTATGAGATTGTGATTGACCTATCTGATGAAAAGGTCGGCAGTTCATTCGATATGAAAGCTTTCAACGAAAATATGCCCTTTGGTGCCGGAGGTAGCGAACAGGCGCAAGCAGGAAACTTTGGGAGCCTTCTAAATAACACCACTTTCTCGCTGCTACACATCAAGGTGGGCAAAGCTACCAGTGGTGGAGTGAAAACGCTACCCTCCGCCCTGGCGACCGCTTCCATGTGGAGCAAGTCAGACGCAGGGAATAGTCGAACCCTAAACATCACTGACGATGGTCCAGGAACACCGTTCAAATTTGACGGAAACTCTTTTGATCACAACACGATCAACCAAACCATAAAGCTTGGTGCCATCGAAGCCTGGACAATTCAAAATGACAAGATTTTCGGTCACGCATTTCATATCCACGACGTGCAATTCTCAATCATTTCCAGAAGTACGGGTGAAGTCGCCGAACATGAAAAAGGTTGGAAAGACACCTTCGGAATTTTGCCTGAAGAAACCGTAACCTTTGTAGCCAAATTCGAAGACTACGCAAGCAAAACTGAGCCATACATGTACCACTGCCACATGTCTAACCATGAAGACGGTGGCTTGATGGGTCAATTCTTGGTGGTCGATTAACCAGATTCGAAAACTTACCATTTCGCTAGAATTATGGAATTCGTTCTAGTTGAAAGAGCCATAATGCGAGTTGGTTACGTAGTTCTTTATGTCAAAGACCCTGAGGGTTGCCTTGAATTTTGGACCGAAAAGGTTGGCATGGTCGAGAAAGGTCGCAAGCACGCGGGAGACTTTGACATTGTGCAGATCGGCTTCGCTGACCAGAACTTCTCACTCGAGCTAGTGCCACTGGCTCTGATGGCCGACAACCCTCACGGACTTGACTTGGCGACTCCGTCGATGGCTTTCAATGTGGACGACCTTGAGTCGGCTCGGGCAAAGCTCGTTGCTGTAGGCATTCAGGCGACCGAAATCTCAGACGCTCCTGGCGTTTTGTCTTTTGCTTTCCCAGATAACGAAGGCCGCTGGTTCGCGGTCACTAAATAAGGAAAACCATGTTCAATCAAATCTTCGTGAACATGCCTATCGAGAACCTCAAGAAGTCGGTGGAGTTCTTCACCGAGCTTGGGTTCACTTTCAACGCACAATTCACCGACGAGTCATCGACCTGCATGATTGTGTCCGAGCACATTTACGTGATGCTGCTTGAGAAGGAAAAGTTCTCTTCGTTCACTAGCAAGAAGATTGCCGACAAAGACACCGTTGAAGCTTTGTTCTCTTTCTCCTGCGCGTCGGCAGATGAGGTTCGAGCAATCTCGGAGAAGGCATTTTCACTGGGTGCCACAAAGGTGAACGAGCTTGAAGACATGGGCTTCATGGTCAGCTGGGGTTTCGAAGACCTAGACGGTCACATGTGGGATCTGTTCTGGATGAACCCAGACCACGTTCAGTAACTATTTCTTGCGCTTGAAAAGTTTGAACCAGAACTCTTTTAGCTTCGCAACGATTACCTGAAGGCCTTGCATTCCCTGCTTGTTGAGTTCTCGAGCCCACTCAAGTTCAAGGGCGAGAATCGATAATCCGAAGAAGATGAACAGCAGGCCGGGTCCCGGAGTGACCATCATGACCAAACCAAGAACTAGCAGGATCACTCCGATCAACATGGTGAGCGCCCAGCGAATTGGGTGAGGGAGCACGGAAAGCCACTTCTTAATTTTGTCCATGTCTTTATTAGACCAGACCGTCGATAGTTACGCTTGAGAGATGACGACTAACCAGAACCGCATAAGGGTCGTCTTCCTTACCTTTTACTTTGAAGCTTGGGATGCGCTCGCAGACATCCATGCGCAGATGATTACCGACCCACGGTTTGAGGTCACACTCATTTCGATTCCTAGACGGTTCAGCAAGGATGAGCAGTTCGGGGGCGAAGAGCGGGTCAGCAAGTTCTTTGATCAGTTGGGGCTACGTCACGAGCGTT
>JALQVK010000086.1 GCA_023260375.1 Rhodoluna sp.
AATTACCTGACTAACCGACTTTCCGGTTTGTTCGGCAATTGCAGTCAGAACCGGGTTGTCGTTTTTGCCGGCGCGAGCCAGCGGAGACCAAGCCTCGGTAAGAACCTCATGTTTAGCGTTGGCTTCGCGAACTTGTACCTGCTGAAAAAATGGGTGCAGCTCAACCTGGTTGATGGTTGGTTTGATTTCGGAGTTCAACATCAAACGATCCAAGTGGGCTGGCTGAAAGTTGCTAACACCAATATTTCGAACCAGGCCATCGGCCAAAACCTTTTCGAAGGCTTTCCAGGTCTCTAGGTACAAATCCTGTGCAGGGCTTGGCCAGTGAATTAGAAGCATGTCGATGTAACCGAGATCCAGCCGACTAAGTGATTCGTCAATGGCCTTAAGTGACTCGTTGTAGCCCTGTCGATCGTTCCAAATCTTCGTGGTTACAAAAATGTCTTCTCGAGCGATTCCTGATTCACGAATTCCTTGGCCAACCTCGGCCTCGTTTCCGTAAAGCGCTGCCGTGTCGATTCGACGGTAGCCAACCTCAACTGCTTCACGCATGAGCGTTACCGCCTCTGACTGGGCCACCTTGTAAACGCCCAGTCCAAGCTGGGGAAGAGTATTTCCGTTATTTAGAGTTAGGTCCATGTGCTTGTTAACTCCAAGGACCGAACACTGTATTCCACTCTTCGATGGTTCTTTCGGTGATTGCCCCGGCAATTTCGAAAGGATCATGATCTAGAAGGTGATTGAGTTCCTCAATATCCTTCGCGTTCCAAATCAGTAAGGCGGCTGGACGATTCACCATCGGTCCGCTTGCTAACAAGGCACCTTGTTCCAACTGTTGACCAAGCCATTCGCGGTGAATTGGTCTAATTTCGTTTACCAAATCGACGTCGTCGGTGTAGTGGTAGGTCACGGCAAAGTTAGGCATTAGGCGTCCTTCTGATTTAGTGGTGGGTTAAAGCGAACGGTAATAAGAGCAACGATTACGGCCATCACGCCAGAGAACCCGGTGACATACCATGCCGCCTGCGAAGCGACATTGTCGATGACGATTCCGGCGATGGCTGCGCCTACCGAGTATCCGAGCAGCTGTCCGGTATTAGCCCAGCCATAAGCTTCGGCGCTGTCGGCGGTTCCAAAGCTCACTGAAATCATGGAGGCCATGGTGGCGAAGGCTGGAGCCACGCCTAGTCCGGTTACAAACCAACAAATTGTTATCCAAACCAGATCGGTTGGGTTGAAGAAGACGGCCGAGTATCCGATAAGCACCAGAGTCAAAAACTTAAGAAGTGCCCACTTGGTTTTCGCACGGTGACCAAATGCAAAGCCACCGATGATTGAGCCAAGCGAGAGCGCGGCGATGACGATGCCAGATGGCGCGATTCCCAGAACAGCAACGGTACCAACCTCGGCACCGCCGAACGATGCTACGAGGAAGAGATTGATGAGCACGTTTGCCTGAACAATCGGTTTACGCAAAATGCCACCAAGGCGGCGTTTTGATTTCGGGATGTTCATCTCACCGATTTCTGGGTTGCGCGAGAAAAGGTAGGTGCCCACGATTTGCACTGTGGCCATGAAAATAACTGCGCTGGCACTGTTGTAGGTTGCGGTAATCATGGTTGCC
Source organism: Rhodoluna sp. (assembly GCA_023260375.1). Taxonomy (GTDB): domain Bacteria; phylum Actinomycetota; class Actinomycetes; order Actinomycetales; family Microbacteriaceae; genus Rhodoluna. Next base: position 1,625 of record JALQVK010000086.1, read on the forward strand.
AAAACCGGACCAAACACCCAAAGGAACTCTTGCAAAGTGGCATCCAAAGAAAACAGGTAGGAGGTTTGCTTTGCAGTGATCAAGCTAGGGTAAACCGATCGGGCAATCTGTTGAATCGGCGGGGAAGTTAAACCCACAATTAGGCAGGCGAGAATGGTCCAAAATTCTGGGCCTCGGTAAAAGGCGATAAAGATGAGAGCCAGGGAGCTAGTGGAAGCCACTAGGCGGATCACTTTGCGAGGACCCCACTTGCTTAGTCTTCTGGCAATAAGTGGACCGGAGATTGCCGCGCCAACCGTCTCGGCACCCAATGCAATACCAGCAACCGTGTAGTTGTGATAGATCTGTTGCACGTGCAAAACGATGGCCAAACTCATCATCCCGAAGGCAAAGCGGGCGAGCAACTGGGTGCCCATCACGCGGGCAACGCCTGGGCGGCTTAGTACGGCACTGTAACTTGGCATAACCTCACCAGCCTACTTGGAACTAAATCCAGGTTGGAATCCACATGTGGACCTGCCAGAACCCAAGCGGTATTGGTATGCCTAGGTATAGCGGCAGGAAGAACAGAAAGATGCCGAAGGCGACTGATGATGCCACCACGACGAGCTTGCGAGCGCGATAGCGATAGGCCATCAGTGTGATGACCAACAAAATCCATGGCTCGAAAGTGACCGAGTAAAACTGGAACGAGGTTCGGTTGAAATAGATCAGCCATGGAAGGTAACCGGCAATGTATCCGGTAAAAACTAAGACGCTTAGTTTGTCTCGGTTACGCACGAACCAAGAGAACAGAAACCCCAGAGCCATGATGCCGCCAAGCCAGATCACCGGGTTGCCGATTGGATTTATGGCGGTGACCAGCCCGTCTTTGCCGTCGAAAAAGAATGAGGTTGGTCTCAGCATCGCCAGCCAGGTGTTGGCTGTGGTCTGGTAGGGGTGCTGCATTGAAAGGGTTGAGTGAAAGTGGTACATCTGCTGGTGGTAAGCGATAAAGCTTCCCAAAACATCATTTGATTTGTATCCCCAGCCGCGGCTAACAAACCAACCGGTCCAACTCAGCAGGTAGGGAATAACGGCAAGGGGAGCAATTAGTAATTGCTTGAACCGTTTGGTTTGCCAAAGGTAATAGGCGAAGAAAACGACCAAGAAGAATGCACTAGACCACTTGATGGCGGCCCCGGCACCTAGCACTAATGTCATAGCCAAAATCCAGGTCGCTGACTTTTTGGATTTCAAGGCTCTTAGCAGAAGGTAGAAACCTAGCAGGGCGACAGTCATCACGAGCCCGTCCAGGATTGCAGTTCTGGAAATCACAATCGCCTGACCATCGATCGCAAGCAAGAATGCAGGTAGCAAAGCCCAACGTTTCGAGCCAAATAGTTCCAAGGCGGCAAGGTAAATTAACCAAACTGCGACGATGCCAGCCAAGGCAACCATGATGCGCCAGCCGAACGGATTCGTACTTCCGAAGATTTGCATTCCTAAGCCGATAATCCATTTACCAAGTGGCGAATGAACCACGAACTCTGGCGTGGTGAGCATCCCGCCAGCTGTAAAGGTGTGTTCGTTTCCTTTTGCCCACTGCAGTTCGTGACCGGACTGCCAGAGGGAGTAGGCGTCTTTGACGTAATAGGTCTCGTCGAACACGAGTTTTTTAGGGTAACCCAGGTTCCAAAGGCGAGTTAGGGATGTTAGAACGAGTATCCCGAGAATCCCGAAACGATCCCCGATTGACCGAAACTGCTCAACCATTCGCACAACCCAATGCTAATTGGGGAAAATAGAGGGTGATCATTCTTGCGGCTACACCAATCGGCAATCTCTCAGATGCCAGCCCACGGCTTCGTGAGCATTTGGAGGCTGCCAAATTCATTGCCGCCGAAGATACCAGAACCACGTTGAAGTTAGCGCAGGCGCTTGGCATTCACCTAAACGCCAAGTTGTTTAGCCTGAATGAACAGAACGAGGGTTCCCGCCTGGAGCAGCTGGTTCAGATTGCTATCGAGGACGACCTCTTGGTGGTTAGCGACGCCGGAATGCCAACCGTCAGTGACCCAGGCTTTCTGCTGGTTCGCGCTGCCGTGGCCGCTGGCGTGGAAGTTATTGCCATCCCAGGCCCGTCGGCTGTAGTTACCGCGCTCGCGGTGTCTGGCCTGCCAACCGACCGTTTCACTTTTGAGGGTTTCCTTCCGCGCAAGTCGGGCGACCGAAAGCGAGCCTTTGGACAGTTGCTCGCAGAACGCCGCACCATGGTTTTCTTTGAGGCGCCGCACCGAATCCACGAATCGCTGGTTGACGCCGTCGAAGTTTTTGGAACCGACCGCCAGGCTGCAGTTGCCCGTGAGCTCACCAAGAAGTTTGAAGAAACCAAGCGCGGCACTCTCGCCGAACTAGTCGAATGGGCCTCCATCGACCACAAAGGCGAAATGGTTCTGGTCATCGCTGGCGCCGCCGAAGAATCCGTCGAGGCCGTTGATTTGGTCGCCGAAGTGCATCAACTAACCGCTAGTGGCACAGGAATGAAACAAGCCGTGGCACAGGTTGCCAGCATGCACGGCGTCTCGAAGAGCGAGCTGTATCAAGCAAGCCTCGACTCACGCAATTAAGATAGAAGAATGCCTAACTCAAACGGGAAGTCGTTTTATTCAACGACGCCGATCTTCTATGTGAACGATGCTCCTCACATCGGGCACGCCTACACCGAGGTTGCTACCGACGTAGTAACCCGTTGGCACGCCCAGCGCGGAGAAAACGCGTTCATGTTGACCGGCACCGACGAGCACGGCGAAAAGATTTTGCGCACCGCAGCTGCGAACAAGACCGAACCTAAGGACTGGGCCGACAAGCTGGTTCACGATGCTTGGTTGCCACTTTTGGACACCATCGACATTCGAAACTCAGACTTCATTCGCACCACCGAACCGCGCCACGAAAAGAACGTGCAAAAGTTCTTGCAGCACCTCTACGACACCGGTTTCATCTACCGCGGTTCGTACGAGGGCAACTACTGCGTCGGTTGTGAGGAATACAAGACAGAAGCCGACTTGATCGAAGGCGAAGGTGCATTT
>JALQVK010000171.1 GCA_023260375.1 Rhodoluna sp.
AACGACATCTTGACCGGTCTAGACCACCACGCCTCGCTGACCGCCCTGCAGCAGCCAATTTGGCCTAATGCTGACGAAGTTTTGAAGGTTCGCGCTGAGCTAGCCAAGCAGCCTCCGTTGGTTTTCGCGGGTGAGGTAGACCAGCTTCGAAACCGACTTGCCGATGCTGCCGCCGGAAAAGCATTCTTGCTCCAGGGTGGAGACTGCGCTGAAACTTTTGCTGATGCAACCGCAGACCGAATTCGAAACCGAGTGAAGACCCTGCTGCAGATGGCAGTGGTCTTGACTTACGGCGCATCGATGCCAGTTGTAAAGATGGGTCGCATGGCAGGGCAGTTCGCTAAGCCACGTTCATCTAACGACGAAACTCGGGGTGAAGTAACTCTTCCTGCTTACCGCGGAGACGCTGTAAACGGTTACGACTTCACACCAGAGTCTCGCGCCAACGACCCATGGCGCATGCTCAAGGCTTACAACACCTCAGCTTCAACGCTGAACCTAATTCGCGCATTCACCCAGGGTGGTTTTGCCGACTTGCGATCAGTTCACGAGTGGAACCGAGGTTTCTCAGAAAATCCGGCCAACGTCAGATACGAGTCCTTGGCAAAAGAAATTGACCGAGCAATCAAGTTCATGGCTGCCTGCGGTGCCGATTTCGATTCACTTCGAACCACTGAGTTTTACGTGAGTCACGAGGCTTTGTTGCTCGACTACGAACGTCCGCTAACTCGCATCGATTCTCGAACGGGCAACCCTTACGACACCAGTGGTCACATGGTTTGGATTGGTGAACGTACTCGTCAACTTGAAAATGCACATGTTGATTTCCTTTCGCGTGTGCGCAACCCAATCGGCGTGAAACTTGGACCAACAACTTCAGTGGACGACGCCAAGGCTCTTATCGATAAGCTTGACCCACAGCGCGAGCCAGGACGTCTTACCTTCATCACACGCATGGGTGCAGGCAAGATTCGCGAAGAACTTCCAAAGTTAGTTGAAGCAGTTCGCGACATGGGCGCTCAGCCACTTTGGATTACCGACCCAATGCATGGCAACGGAATCACCACCAAGAACGGTTACAAGTCTCGTCGCTTCGACGACGTCATGGACGAAGTTCGTGGCTTCTTTGAAGTTCACCATGCTGCCGGAACCATTCCTGGCGGAATTCACGTTGAGCTAACTGGCGACGATGTTGCCGAGTGTCTTGGCGGTTCGGAGATGATCGATGAATCGACACTAGAAGAGCGCTACGAGTCACTTTGCGACCCACGTCTGAACCACAGCCAGTCGCTGGAACTTGCGTTCCTAGTTGCTGAGTCTCTGACTAAAAAATAGGGTAGAGCCGGCTCGGTTAGTAACGAGCGATAAGCGTAACCGTGTCGCCAACTCGAACGATTGTTCCGCTCTTGGGATTCGTTGACTTTACATTTCGAAGACCCCATTGGCTGTTCGGAAGGTTGGTGTCGACCAATACCTTCAGTCCCAGGTTTTTTAGGATGTCTTGAGCTGCCAAAATCCTTTGTCCGACCACATTTGGCACGGCAATTTGGTTGGTGCCCTTGGATACGGTTAAGTCGACTTTTGAACCTTTTTCAAGGTTCAGCTGATTCGGAGCAAGATCGATGACATTTCCCTTGGGTACCGAATCGCTAAACGCTTCAGTCGTTTTTCCAACTTCTAAGCCAACCGATGCCAACGCGATTTTCGCAGCATCCAAAGTGAGACCGGCCACTGCTGGTATTGAGCCCAGAGAAACCTTGAGGTCAACTTGGGAGCCCTCTGCGACTGGGATTTGGTCACTACCTGTGAATTCAAAAATAGTTCCAAGTGGTGCTGAATTGAAAGATGAAGTTACATCGCCCAAGACGAAGCCCGCGCTCACCAAAGTTGCAGTTGCCTCGGCAAGGTTTTTCCCTGATAGAAGCGGCACCTTAATTAGCTTTGGTCCGTCCGAGACGAAGATCGTGATGGTATTGCCATGTCCGATGTATCCGCCAGCTGGTGGATCGGTTCGAATGATTTTCCCGGCCGGTATGGTTAGCGAATTCTCGTGTTTCAAAGTGAACTTGAGATCAAGTGGAGCCAGAGCGGTTTCGGCCTGAGCTTGACTACGTCCAGCTAACTCGGGAACTGGGGAGAGTGCTCCAGGCCCAGCGGAGAAATACCAGCCACCGACCCCTCCCAGAATGAGCACTAACGTAGTGATAATTGCAAATGGAAGTAACTTGCGTTTCTGAGGAATTTCAGAGAAAGGAAGTTGGTCTTCTTTCGAAGTCACCTCGCCAATGACCTCTGTTTTTTGTTCGTTAACTTCAACTGGGTTAATCACCCTGGTGCGATTGCTTTCCGAACCCACATTTTTAAAGGCTTCTAGCAGGGCTTTCGCGTCTTCGGGGCGATTTTCGGCTTTCGGCTCGGTTGCCCATAGCACCAAGGTATCTAGACCCTCAGGAATACTCGGGTTTACAGTGCTGGGCGCTGGAACTCTAGAGTTTGCGTGCTGATAGGCAACTTGCATGCTCTGTTCGCCTTGATACGGGCGTTTACCGGTGAGCATTTCATAAAGCATGATGCCGCAGGCATAGACGTCTGTGGCTTTGGTTGCGGATCCTCCGGTAACCAATTCGGGGGCCATGTACCCAACAGTTCCCAGGACATCCTTGGCTTCCGTTCGATTGTCGATGGTTCTGGCCAAGCCAAAATCGCTTAGCTTGATTCGGCCCTCATTGCTGAGCAAAATATTTTCGGGCTTTATGTCGCGATGGATTATTCCAGCTCTGTGCGCTGCGTCCAAGCCATCGAGAACCGCAATCATTAGTTCGGTTGCACGTTCTGGGTCAATGGTTTCAAAATCGTCTAAGACTCGACGCAACGTGGTTCCGGTAACCAACTCGAGCACCAAATAGGTGAAGGGTCCATCCTGGCCTTGGTCGTAAATATTCACCAAGTTTGGGTGGTTCAAAGCAGCGGCAACGCGCGCTTCAGTAAGGAATTTCTCCTTGAAAATTTGGTCATCCCGGAGTTGGTCAGAAAGTACTTTGACCGCAACTTGTCGGTGAAGTTGCAGGTCGAGCGCTTCATAAACGCTCGCCATTCCACCGTGTGCCAAAAGGCGCTGAATTCGGTAACGACCAGAAAGTTCAGTGTTTGGTTGCAGTGGGGAAGTAGACATAGTTTCACCAATATGCTCACACACTTCGGAAATCTTTTCCCGTAGGGGCAGAGGTGTGGCAATCTAAGAGTGTGAGTGATGTATTTGAAACAGTATCGGAATGGTTGACCGTTCCCGAAGTTGCCGACAAACTGCGGATTGCACCCGGCAAAGTTCGCAGGCTTATTGAGGAACACGCTCTCTTCGTAGTTGTGCGAGACGGCGTGAAGTATGTACCAGGGCACCTAATTGTCGATGGTGAACCGTTGCCGTCAATTCCTGGCACAATCAATGTTTTGATTGATGCGGGTTTTGGTTTGGAACGTGCAATCGAGTGGCTTTACACGGTCGAAGATTCACTTGGGCGCCGGCCAATTGAATCGCTGTTGGCCGGAAGTAAATCTGAAGTTAGACGAATCGCCCAGTCGCTAGCCTTTTAGCTTTCGCGATTGACAACTTTGCGAGCTAGTTGTTCAAGATGAGACTTTCCGAAGTCATCAAGTTGTAACTGCTTGAGAGCCAAGAGGCTTTCGTTTCCTAACTCTTCAATCATTTGCTCGACTTTTGCTAGGGCCCCAGAGCCTTTTATGGTTTCTTGAAGAAGGCGAACTTGCTCATCGGTCATTTCGCGGTTGGCCATCAATTCGTCGAAGAGTTTAATTGTGGAGAGCCCGAGGCTTTGCCTCGTTAGTGCAATCATCACGGTTCGCTTCCCTTCACGGAGATCGTCTCCGGCTGGTTTGCCGGTAATTTCGGGAGAGCCAAATACTCCAAGGACGTCATCTCTGAGCTGGAATGCCAGACCGAGAGGTATAGCAAACGCAGACAAACCTCGAAGAGTTTCTGCAGACGCACCGGAAAAAGCGGCACCAATTTGCAGGGGTGCTTCGATGCTGTACTTGGCAGTTTTGTAAAGCATCACACGATTTGCTCTCCCGAGTGCTTCATCGGGAGATCTAGTCGGTCCGGCATTCTCTTCAAGAACGTCGAGGTACTGACCGGCCATAACTTCGACTCGCATTTTGGCGAATTCGTCACGACAGGTCCAGGCAATAGCCGAGCTTGGTGCTCGTTTCACTCCCGCATCGAAAAGTTCTGAGCTCCAACCCAGCATTAGGTCGCCTGCGAGTACCGATCCTGCCTGCCCAAACCTTGAAGTTGAACCAGCCCAGCCATTTGCGAGATGAAGTTGTTCAAATTTCTTATGTACTGAAGGTGCTCCCCGGCGACTGTCAGAGTTATCCATAAGGTCGTCATGAACCAGAGCCGCTGCGTGGAACATCTCAAGAGCCGCACAAATGTCAACGAGCGCGGCTGCGCTGCGATCTTGCTCCGCTTCACTTAGTTGCGTTTCGTTGATCGGTAAGCAGGAAACCCAAGACCAATAGGCGAATAGCGCTCGGAATCTCTTGCCTCCGGTTAGGAGGTCTTGAATGAAGTCGATTACCTGGGCTAACTCGGGGTCAATTTCCTTGAGTTGTTCTTTCCTAGCCGCACAAAACTCATTCAGCCTTCGCTCTACAAGTTCGACCAGGGTTGTACTCTCGTTCATATCACTAGCCTAGACCCACATACAATTGGCTTATGGGTCTGTCGGAACGTGAGCAACAACTGCTAGATGAGCTTGAACGCAGCCTGACTGGTTCAACGGCCGACCGTAAATCTAAGAAACTGGCTTCAAATAATGTCTCCGCAAAACGCGTGATCGCAGGATCATTGACTTTTATTGCTGGTATTTCGGTACTTTTAGCCGGTGTCATGAACCAGGCAATGGCAATTGGTATAGCCGGTTTCGTGATTATGCTCGGAGGAGTCTATTTGGCTGCCTCCACATCATCTAAGGATTAGTTGGGTTTTTGAGCTGTTAAGGCCTTGTGGCCTTATTTTTTTACCTAAATTTTGAGAGAATTCGAATTTTTCCTCCATTTTCCACCACAGCCTAATTTCCGCGTAGTTATGCACTTGTTATCAAATTCACACGTGAAAAATGTGCCTAAATGGCTAAATTTTGCAAGTGAGTGGTGTAAAGTGGAGTAAATAGGTGAAGTAATCCACAGAGGGGAGGACAAGATGACTTTTAGCGGTCAGTCGCAGCCAAAGCTAGACGAAAAAGGTCGCTTGATTCTTCCTGCCAAGTGGCGTGAAGCCCTGGGGGATGGCGTTTATTTGACCAAAGGTCAAGATCGCTGTGTTTCGCTATACACCGCAACCGAGTTTTCTAAAATCTCAGAGCGTCTTGAGGCTGCTCGTCAAACCACGAAAGCGGCTCGCTTCTTCGTGAGGAACTTCATGGCTTCCGCTGAAAGTGAAGCGCCAGACAAGCAGGGGAGAATCACCATTCCTGGCCACCTACGCGAGTATGCCGGGTTAGGTCGCGAATTAATCCTCGCCGGAGTTAACAACCGAATCGAAATCTGGGACCTTGCTACTTGGAATGCTTTCATGGCGGAGCAGGATTCTGAATTTGCCAACCTCGACGAGGAGGTGATCCCTGGAATTTTCTAGGGAAAACCATGGCTAAGGAAATCAACGAACTTCACACTCCGGTAGCACTTGAATACGCACTTGAAATGTTGGGGCCAGCTCTCATGGGTGGCTCACCAGTTCTGGTCGACGGAACTCTTGGGTTAGGTGGACACACTGAAGCTTTTCTTGAGAAATTTGAAAACCTAACCGTCATCGGCATCGACCGTGACGAAAAGGCTTTAGAACTTGCAACCGCCCGATTGGCTCGATTTGGAGCGCGGTTTATTCCAGCACATGCAATTTACAGCGAAATTCTTGAAGTCTTGGATGCGGAAGGAATCGAGTCGGTTGAAGCAATTTTGCTTGACCTTGGCGTGTCCTCAATGCAGTTAGACGAGGCAGATCGCGGATTCGCATACTCGTTCGATGCCCCACTAGACATGCGAATGAACCAAAACGTCGGAATTACCGCAGCCGAGATTTTGAACACCTATAGCGAAGCCGAATTAGCAAGAATTTTCAAAGAATATGGCGAAGAACGCTATGCCAAGCAGGTTGCCAAGGCAATCGTAGGTCGCCGCTCAGACGAATCATTCAGCTCAAGTTCCGATTTGGCCGCTTTGGTGAGCAAGGTAATTCCTTACATCCCTGGAAAGTCCACCGGTCACCCAGCCAAGCGCATCTTTCAAGCCTTGCGCATTGAAGTCAATGGCGAATTGGAAATCCTTGAAGAAACTATCCCTGCTGCAGTCGAAGCACTGAAGGTGGGCGGACGCATCTTGGTGATGTCCTATCACTCACTAGAAGACAGCATTGTGAAAAAGGCTCTGGTGGGGGCGGCGACTTCGCTGACCCCGATTGACATGCCAATCGAACTTCCGGAACACGCGCCTGTAGTGCGCATGCTCACGAAGGGCACCGCAGTAGCTAGCGATGCCGAAAAAATCGCAAACCCAAGAGCCGCATCGGTGAGGATGCGCGCAGCCGAGAAGATCAGAGAAGCAGCATGAGTGCACTTAGAGCAACAACCAGAAATACCGCGAGTCGGCCTCGTCTGCGTGGACTAGGAAACGTCAAACCAGGCACCGTCAAGGTTGCTATCACGCTTTCGCTTGGACTCATTGCAATTCAGTTGCTTCATGTATTCATGGGTGGACTTACCGCACAGTTCACCTATGAAATCTCAAACCTTAAAGCCGAAAAGCACACTCTTAGCACTCAAGCTGACATCCTAAGTTCGGAAGTCAACTCGCTATCTTCAAACCAAAATTTGGTAAACGTGGCTCACTCACTAGGCATGGTGTCAAATGTGAACCCAGTTTTCCTTCGCCTTTCCGATAGTTCGGTAATCGGAAAGCCCCGTCGTGCCCAAGCTAATGAGCGCACTATCTCCAGTAACTTGGTGCCAAATGCAGCCATGACCACCGACACGAACACCACCAACTTGACCCTGAAAAACACCGATCGCGTGTTAGCGTCAAGTACGTCCTCGGTGGCGGTGGCATCGGGCTCGGGTAGCTCGATCCAGGCGTCGCCAACAAACTAGCTAACAGGTAGGCAATTATGAGTTTGTTGCCTCCCAATTTAGAGAAAAAGCGATTTGGCCTACTTAGGCTTTTTGTAGCCGGGCTGATTGTGCTTTTTGTTCTGCACCTTCTAGATCTCCAAGTAGTGAATGCTGGAAATATTAACAAGGTCAGCCTCGAAAATAGGCAGAAATCTCGAACCATCGAAGCTGTTCGAGGAACAATTTACGACAAAGATGGAAAAGTTTTAGCTCGATCCATTTATCGCTATGACGTGAACATTGCCCCAGTGAACGTTGGACCTATTTCAAGAGAAGTAAACGGCTCCACCATCACGCTTTCAGTCGACCAGATTGCTGGTCAGTTGGCGTCTATCCTGAAAATCGATAAGTCGGTGATCCTGGAAAAAGCAAAAGGCACGGGACAGTATGCGAACCTAAAAAAGAAGGTTGATGCTGGGGTTTACTCGCAAATCAATAGCTTGAACATACCCTGGATTTATTTCGACTCTCACCTGTCACGGGTTTACCCTAACGGGGCAGTAGCTGGGAATATTTTAGGTTTCATTACCGCCGATGGCGCTACAAAAGCAGGTCTCGAAAGCAAGATGGATCCTTGCCTTGCCGGAATAGATGGTAAAGAGACTTACGAGCAAGGTGTTGATGGAATTCGAATTCCTGATAGCGCAATCGTTTCCAAGCAGTCAAAAAATGGTGGCAGTTTGAAGCTAACAATTGACACCAACCTGGAATATTACGCGCAGCAGGTATTAGAAACAGCGGTTCGAAATGAACGAGCCGACTATGGAACTGCAGTTGTCGTTGAAGTTAAGACTGGAAAATTACTGGTTGCTGCCGAAGCTCCAACGGTAGATCCGAATAACCCAGGTGGCGTAATCGAACGCGATCGACAGGCCAAAGTGTTCAACTTCACCTACGAACCCGGTTCAACCATGAAGACGATTACCGCTGCCACACTTCTGGACTTGGGTCTTGCCAACCCAGAATCCCATGTCATCGCTCCGTTCAAACTAAAAATGCCTTGGGGTAACACGTGGATTTATGATTCTCACAAGCACCCAACCATGAAATTGACCTTGGCAGGTGTTCTCCGTGATAGTTCAAACACCGGAATTGTCCAGTTGGGCGCAAAAGCTTCTCGCGCACAACGCTTCAGCTACATGAAGAAATTCGGGCTAGGTTCAAAAACCTCGTTAAACATGGATGGCGAAGCCAGTGGAATCCTTGGAAATTACAAGGACTGGGACCTGCTAACCGACAAAAACTCAATGTTTGGTCAAGGCGTCGCTGCCACCCCAATCCAAATGGCATACGCCTATCAGGCGATAGCTAACGGCGGAGTTCGCCTGTCGCCAAAACTTTTCGACAACTGCACGGCAGCCGATGGGTCGGTTACAAATTTTCCTGTTGGAGAACCGGTTAGAGCAGTTTCAGAAACCACTGCTAGGTCGACCATCGACATGCTTGAAAAGGTAGTTGAACAGGGTGGAATCGGTAAGACCGCAGGAGTCGCCGGTTATCGTGTTGCTGGAAAGAGTGGCACTGCACAGATTAAGGAAGGCCTCCGCTACGGTGGTTTATATGCGATTTCGTTCATTGGCATGGCACCTGCGGACGATCCGAAATATGTGGTGGCAGTGATGTTGTACAAGTCGAGAAGAACCGGCAGTTCGATTGGTGCGACACCAGTTTTCAAGCAAATCATGCAACAGGTGTTGCGCGCCTACCGAGTGCCTCCGTCAACTACTAAATCTAAAGACATCGCTACGGAGTGGAAGTAAATGAAAGAGCAGATTCCTCCAACTTTGCGGCCTGAGCGGCTCGTGGAAGTTTCTTTAGGAGCTCTCATTGAAAACTGCGGCCTGAAGTTGATTTCTGGGGACGTTGAGACTTCGGTAACCGGCATCAGCATGAACACTGCTGATTTGCGTGTTGGAGATCTTTTTGTAGCCATGCCGGGAGTGAAAACGCACGGAGCAAACTTTGTGGCCAAAGCGATTGACTCGGGTGCGGTCGCCGTTGTTACTGATTCAGTTGGTTTAGAACTTATCGGAGATTTGCCGGTCCCCACACTGCTACTTGAAAATCCTCGAGCCCATCTTGGAAATCTGGCAGCTTTCGTTTACGGAAATTTACCGGATGTGATGCCCAAACTTTTCGGCACCACCGGAACCAACGGCAAGACTTCGACTTCTTACATTCTCGAAGCCATGCTTAGGCAGCTTGGCGAAGTCACAGGATTAACTTCAACCGCAGAGCGTCACATTGCGGGTGAAGTGATTGTCAGCCGACTAACCACACCCGAGTCGACGGAGATGCAAGCGTTGATCGCTCGTATGCGTGAACGCTCGGTGTCTTCGGTGGCTATTGAGGTTTCTGCGCAAGCACTTTCGCAACTCAGAGTAGACGGCCTAGTCTTTGATGTTGCCGGGTTCACTAACCTTAGTCACGATCACCTTGACGACTACGCAGACATGACTGAATACCTGGCTGCCAAGGCTGAACTGTTTCAACCAAATCGGGCTCATCGAGGAGTAGTAAGCCTTGATTCGGAATATGCAGAAGAGTTTTTGAGACTCTCGAACATTCCAACTGTCACAGTGACCTATCGAAGTGACATCGATGCCGATTACAAGGTGTTGGTCACTGACGAATTGCCAGGATTGACCAAATTTCAGGTGACGCTTCCTTCTGGCGGCGTAATTGAAAGCTCCCTTCCAATGATTGGCGCTCACATGGCGTCTAATGCTGGATTGGCGATTGCCATGTTGATCCAGTCGGGGTTCAGCGAAGAACGAATTCGCGTGGCTATTTCGAATGGAGTCGATTGCTACCTACCAGGTCGAACGGAATTAGTCTCAGGATTAGGCGCGCCTTCGGTTTATGTCGATTTTGGTCACAGCCCAGATGCTTTTCTCAATACCCTTAAGGCTGTCCGGAAAGTTACTGAAGGTAAAGTGCTGATGCTTTTTGGTGCCGATGGCGATCGCGATGCCAGCAAGCGCCCTGCCATGGCCAGCGTCGCAGTTGAAAACAGTGACATTTTGGTGATAACCGACCACCATCCAAGATTTGAAGATCCGACCTCAATTCGGGCCACTTTGGTAAATGCGGCCCGCCTGGCTAGACCTGAAGCTGAGATTTACGAGGTAAGTCCTCCAGAAGCAGCCATCGTGAAGGCAGTTTCTTTGGTTCAACCCGGAGATTCAATACTTTGGGCCGGCCCAGGTCACCAGGACTACCGAGATATTCAAGGTGTTCGTACTCCTTACAGTGCTAGAGCTCTTGCGAGGCAAGCGCTGAAAGATGCTGGCTACTAATGATTCAGTTAAGGCTCTCTGAAATTTCGGAATTTGTAAATGGAACTTTGCATGGCAAAGATGAGCTTGTCTTCGGTTCGGTTGAAACGGATTCAAGATTGGTTTCAGCGGGGGCTTTGTTTGTGGCCAAGCCGGGTGAAGTGACCGATGGCCACAATTTTCTCGAGAGCGCAAAACAACTCGGCGCGGTCGGAGCAATTGTTGAAAGATACATTGACGATATAGATCTTCCGCAAATTCTTGTAGCCGATGCCGTTAAGGCGCTAGGAAAGCTTGCGAAGGCGGTTCTGGCGGAGGTCCGTAAAGACGGAAAACTTCAAGTTATCGGAATAACTGGTTCCAATGGTAAGACCAGTACGAAAAACATGTTGCGAGCTGTATTTCAGCAATTCGGTGAAACAGTTGCGCCAATTGAGTCTTACAACAACGAGGTTGGAGCACCGATTTCGGTTCTTAAGATAAACCGAGACACCAAATTTTTAGTGGCCGAACTCGGCGCCGGTGGAGTCGGAAGTATTGCCTACCTTGCGGACATCACCAATCCCGACATTGGAGTGGTCTTGAAGGTCGGTCTGGCTCATGTCGGAGAATTTGGCGGTATTGAGGTCACTTCCAAAATTAAAGCTGAACTGGTCAAGGCACTTAAACCGGAGGCAACTTTCGTATACAACTACGACGACGGTGAAGTGTCGGCAATGACTTCGTTGACCCAGGCGCACAAAATCTCTTTTGGAACTAACTCTGAAGCAAATTACTATTTCGACAAAGTCGATTTGTCCATCGCTGGAACAACAGCCGACATTCACTACCCCGAGGGCGAAACTTCAAGACTCACTTTGCGAATCTTGGGTGAGCACCAGCTGATGAACGCAACAGCTGCAATTGCAGTTGCCGATCGTTTGGGATTACCTAGACCTGCAGTTCGAAACGCGTTGGAGAAACTGGAATTAGCCGAACGCTGGCGAATGCAGCTTGGCAATCGTTCAGATGGCATTTCGATAATCAACGATGCCTATAACGCGTCACCTGATTCAATGAAGGCTGCTCTCCAAACGCTGGCGCATTTGGGAAAATCGGGTCGCCGAACTATCGCAGTTTTAGGTGAGATGGCAGAACTCGGAGAGTATTCCAAGGAAGCACACGATCAAATTGGTCGACTTGTAGTTCGCTACAACATCGATCGTTTGGTGGTGGTTGGACAAGGCGCGAAGCTCATCCACATGGGAGCAATGTTCGAGGGCTCTTGGGATGGCGAATCTATTTATTTTGATTCAAGTTCCGAGGCTTTGGAATACATCCGTGGAATGCTTATCTCTGGAGACATTGTCTTGGTTAAGTCGTCAAAATCAGCCAATTTGAGGCATTTAGGCGATGACCTTATGGAGGTTGAGTCTTGAGATCGATAATTATGGCCGGAGCCATTGCTCTGGTGTTCACTCTTTTCGCGACTCCGGCGTTCATTTGGCTGTTCAAGAAAATTGGTTGGGGCCAATTCATTCGCGATGACGGGCCAAAGGCTCACCACACCAAGCGTGGTACTCCAACCATGGGCGGTATTGCCATTATTGCCGGTGCTGTATTGGGTGTCTTCGGCGGAAAACTGATCAACGGCGAATCAATCAGTGTTTCAGCCCTTTTAGTTCTGTTCATGATGGTCGGACTGGGTCTGGTCGGTTTTGCTGACGACTTCATTAAGACTCACAAGCAACGTTCCCTTGGTTTGAGCGGTTGGGCAAAAATAGCAGGTCAAGGCGTCGTCGCTGTGATTTTTGCAATTCTGGCCCTTCAAATTAAGGATTCCACCGGCTGGTCGCCGGCATCCGCCGCCATTTCGGTTACCAGAGATACTTCAATCGACCTAATGGCCTGGGGAGCCGGGATTGGTCTAGTTCTATTCGTACTCTGGATTTACTTTTTGGTGGCATCAACATCAAATGGGGTGAACATTGCAGATGGTCTCGATGGCCTTGCAACTGGTTCTTCGGCAATGGCAATTGGAGCCTACGCAATTATTGGCTTCTGGCAATTCAATAATTCATGTTTCCGCCTCCCAGACCTTCACAACTGTTACGAGGTGAA
>JALQVK010000017.1 GCA_023260375.1 Rhodoluna sp.
CTGTAGTACTCCCTAAAATTAAGACAACTGATTAAAGTGTAAATTTAACCAGTTGAAATATGAAAAGAACAAGAAGAAAATTCAGTGCAGACTTCAACGTTCATTGAAGGGATGGGGTAAAATTTGGGGAAAAAATCAAAGAATTTATTGTTGTGGGGAAAATATGGGGAAACAAAAAAGGGTAACTGTTGAAAATCAGCAAATAACTCTTTACACTAGTCACCAAGATAGGGGAAGCTTACCCATTAGAAACAATCAAAAATTGAAACAAAAGAAACTATATCCTAAAAATCAAATGAGTTTATTTAATGCGGAATTATTCTCAATATCACAATTTTAATTTCCAATTGGAACACAATCTCGTTGAAGCCTGGGTTGTAATAGGCGTTCACGGTCTGCGGAGTCATAAACCACTCTTCGCGGTCAATCTTCGAACCGATCTTGGCAAGCTCTCGGTCGGTTTCCCAGCTGGAGGCACGACGAACGTTGCCAACTAGGTCGTCCTTGCGAATGACCAAAGCCGAATAGTCTTTCCACTTGCTCGGGTAACCGATCTTCGGGGTGAACTTATCAAGCTTCACCAACGCCTTGGCCTTGGTGGCTTCGGTCATCCAGGTCAGACCCTTGATGCTCTCACGGTAAGCCTCAACCAACCAGTGGACCAGCTCGTCCATCTGCTCCTTGGCAGCTGGCGGGAAGTGCTTTTCTACGTAAATCTTTCCAACGGCCTCGCCGAGAGCGCCCTCCACTAAGCCAACCGCACGCTTCCAACGAGCGCGCATTTCAGGCTGACCGGTTAGCTTTCGTCCGTAGAACTCGAAGCGGGTGTTGATTAGTTCCTTCGAAAGGTAAGGAGCCATCGAGTTGATTAGTTCCCACTGGAACCAAAGCTTTACCGACTCGAGATTTTCATCGTTGAAAAGTTTTGGCAGCGCCTCAAAGAACGAGGGCATCATCAAAACAACTTCCGCCAACTTGTCTGCCTTGATGTCGAGGCCATAGGTCCACTGGTTCCAGTCCAAGCCTGGGGTCAGTGCTTGAAGTGCCGAAAGTGAATACAGGTTGTAAGTCTTCTCAGCATCGCGCGAGTCAACCACGTTCCAGTGGGTTGCCGCGAGAGCAGTTTCGAATTCAAAAATCTTGCGAGCAGCCTGATCCGCCGAAGCCGCATCGAAGCCGGCATGCTGGAACATCTGGGCGATGAACGGCACATAAGCGTCGCGAATCTCGGCGTGCTTCTCCTCGCGGTAGTAAGCCTCGTCTGGCAAGCCAAGCCCACCTTGCGACAAATGTGGCAGGTAGCGTTCTGGGTTGCCCGGATCGTTGTCCATGTAGAGACCGAAGAAGCCCGAAATTCCTTGACGAGAAAACTCGCCAAGTAAGCGCATCAGGTCGTCTATGTTTTTAGCATCACGAATGCGCTGAAGATCGCCCGCGATCGGAGCCACCCCAAGCTCGTTGGCTAATTCTTCGTTCAGGAACGAAGAATAAAGGTCG
The DNA here is from genome assembly GCA_023260375.1 of Rhodoluna sp. Lineage (GTDB taxonomy): Bacteria > Actinomycetota > Actinomycetes > Actinomycetales > Microbacteriaceae > Rhodoluna. Next base: position 1,498 of record JALQVK010000017.1, read on the forward strand.
CCAATCTGCTGGCTCACACCAGGCTGAGGGTTGGCAGCAGCCTCCTCCAAAATCTCTTTGACGGCTTCTTCAGATGCGTCACGCAACATGTGGAACGAACCGTGAATCGACTGGTCGGCAGGGATTTCCGTCTCGCGGAACCACTTTCCGTTGGTGTGCAAATACAGGTCATCCTGTGGGCGGATGGCTTTATCGAAGTTGTCCAGTTCCAGACCGGGTTTGATACTCATTCTTGAAGACTACAATTCTTATCGTGGACCTACAGAAGATTATTCTCTATTACGGCTTCGCTCCAATCAGCGATCCAGAGGCCGTCAAGCTTTGGCAAAAGACCCTTTGCGAGTCACTAGGACTCAAAGGTCGCATCATCATCTCTAAGCACGGCATCAACGGCACCCTCGGTGGCGACATGGCCGCGCTAAAGAAGTACGTTCGTCAGACCAAGGAATACGCGGGCTTCCGCAAGATTGACTTCAAGTGGTCCGATGGCACCGGCAACGACTTTCCTCGCCTTCGCGTTCGCGTTCGTCCTGAGTTGGTTTCGTTCGGGGCCTCAGACGAGCTCGTCGTCGATGTAAACGGTGTTGTCGGTGGCGGTAAGCACCTTAAGCCAAAAGAGGTTGACGCCCTAGTGGCCGAACGCGGCGACGACGTGTTCTTCTTCGACGGTCGCAACGCCTGGGAAGCCAAGATTGGCAAGTTCAAGAACGCCATCGTGAATGCCAAGGTGCTCGCCGCGCTGGAAGCCCGTCTGCACCCGATCCTCTGCATCGGTGAAACCCTGGAGGAGCGCGACGGCGGCCTCATTGAGAAGGTGCTGGAAAGCCAGCTGCGCGAATCCCTCGCCGAAGTC